>NZ_WWFY01000372.1:0-23776 GCF_009864975.1 Pseudonocardia sp. SID8383 | reverse complement strand
GGCGACCCGCCGTGCCGGCAGCGCCGTCACCGGGTCGTCGGGGGTCGCGCCGAGCAGCCGGCGGGCCAGGTCGGCCGGGGCGAGGTCCGAGGCCCGCGGGAAACGCACCGGGGCGAGCGGGGAGACCGTGGTCAGCCGGTTCGCGCCGTAGTCCCAGATCCGCTCGACCTGTCCGTCGCGGTAGGTGTCGACCTCGCCGACCGGGGTCAGCTCGTCGACCCGCCAGCGGCCCGCGTCGGCGACCTGGACGCGGATCCGGGTGGTCGTGGACAGCAGCCGGGCCGCGGACCCGATCGGCGCGACGGTGGGCAGCCCGAGCCGGCCGGTCGCCGTCGCCAGGCCGGAGTGGGGGACGACACCCGCCAGGATCCGGGCCCGCAGCGCGGCCGGGTCCGGGGTCCCGGCGACGTCGCCGACGGGGAGCCAGCGGTCGGTCGTACCCACCGCGACCAGGGCGACGGCACCGGCACCGACGAGCAGGGAGCGCCGGCCGAAGCGGCGTGCGGACATCACCCCACCCACCGTGCCACGCCGCGTGCCCCGGCCGCGCGGCCACGACGGCGCCTAGGATGGACGGGGCACACCGGGGGAGGTGCGAGGAGATGAACGCCGACGAGCGGCGGTTCGCCGTGCTGCGGGCCATCGTGGCCGACTACGTGTCGACGCAGGAGCCCGTGGGGTCGAAGGCCATCGTCGACCGGCACAATCTCGGGGTGTCGAGCGCGACGGTGCGCAACGACATGGCCGTCCTCGAGGAGGACGGCCTGATCGCGCAGCCGCACACCAGCGCGGGCCGGATCCCCACCGACAAGGGCTACCGCCAGTTCGTCGACCGGATCTCGCAGGTCAAGCCGCTGTCGTCGGCCGAGAAGCGGGCCGTGCAGACGTTCCTGGACGGCGCCGTCGACCTCGACGACGTGCTGCGCCGCTCGGTGCGGCTGCTCGCGCAGCTGACCCGCCAGGTCGCCGTCGTGCAGTACCCGACGCTCACCCGATCCACGGTCCGCCACCTCGAGGTCGTGCAGCTGACCCCGGCCCGGCTGATGCTGGTGCTGATCACCGACTCCGGGCGCGTCGACCAGCGCGTCGTCGACCTGGGGGACGTGCTCGCCGACGCCGACGTCGCCCGGCTGCGCGAGATCCTCGGCAACGCCCTGGGCGGTCGCAAGCTCGCCGAGGCCTCCGCGGCCGTGGCCGAGCTGCCGGAGACGGCCCCGGAGGACCTGCGCACCCCGCTGCTGCACCTCGCGACGGTGCTCATCGAGACCCTCGTCGAGCACCCCGAGGAGCGGATGGTGCTGGGCGGCACGGCGAACCTGACCCGCAGCCACACCGACTTCCCCGGCTCGCTCCGTCAGGTCCTGGAAGCACTGGAGGAGCAGGTCGTGGTCATGCGGCTGCTCGCGGCCTCGCAGGACTCCGGCCTGGTCACGGTCCGGATCGGCGAGGAGAACGAGGCCGAGGACCTGCGCACCGCGTCCGTGGTCACGGTGGGGTACGGATCGGGTACCCCGCTGGGCGGGATGGGCGTCGTCGGACCGACCCGGATGGACTACCCGGGCACGATCTCGGCGGTGCATGCGGTCGCCCGGTACGTGGGTGAGATCCTGACCGGTCGGTAGACCTTTCATCGTTGTTGTACGTACTTCCCAGAGGAAAAGAGCCAGGTGGCACGCGACTACTACGGGATCCTGGGCGTCGAGCGCGGCGCCGACGCCTCGGAGATCAAGCGGGCGTACCGCAAGCTCGCCCGTGAGCTGCACCCGGACGTCAACCCCGACCCCGCAGCACAGGAACGGTTCCGGGAGGTCAGCGCCGCCTACGAGGTGCTGACCGACCCCGAGAAGCGTCGGGTCGTCGACCTCGGCGGCGACCCCCTCGACGCCCGCGGCGGGGGTGGTGGCGGTGGCGACCCGTTCGCCGGGTTCGGCGGGTTCAGCGACATCATGGACGCGTTCTTCGGCGGCACCGCCGGCGGCGGACGCGGGCGCGGCCCGCGCAGCCGGGTCCAGCCCGGCGCCGACGCGCTGATCCGGATGGAGCTGACGCTGGAGGACTGCGCCGCCGGTGTGCAGCGCGACCTCGCCGTCGACACCGCCGTCCTGTGCACCCAGTGCCAGGGCTCCGGCTGCGCCGAGGGCACCCACCCCACCGCCTGCGACACCTGCGGCGGCTCCGGGGAGATCCAGAGCGTGCAGCGCTCGTTCCTCGGGCAGGTCGTCACCGCACGGCCCTGCCCGACCTGCCGCGGGTTCGGCGAGGTCATCCCCGACCCCTGCCGCCAGTGTGCGGGCGACGGCCGGGTCCGGTCGCGGCGCACCGTCGCCGTCAAGATCCCGGCGGGCGTCGCCGAGGGCATGCGGGTGCGCCTGTCCGGCCAGGGCGAGGTCGGCTCCGGCGGCGGTCCCGCCGGTGACCTCTACGTCGAGGTGGAGGAGGCGCCGCACGAGCTGTTCACCCGCGACGGCGCCGACCTGCACTGCACGCTCCCGCTGCCGATGACCGCGGCCGCGCTCGGCACCACGTTGCCGTTGCCGCTGCTCGACGGCTCGGTCGCCGAGATCGACGTCGAGGCGGGCACCCAGCATGGCACGGTCCGCACGCTGCGCGGCAAGGGCATGCCCCGGCTGCGCTCCACCGGGCGGATCGACGGCCACGGCGACCTCCTCGTGCACGTCGAGGTGGCGGTGCCGACCCGGCTGGACAAGGAGCAGACCGACCTGCTGCGCCGGCTCGCCGAGCTGCGCGGTGAGGAGCAGCCGGACCTGATCGGCGGCTCCCGCAACGGGCACGGCCTGTTTTCCAAGCTGCGCGACAGCTGGACCGGACGCTGACCCGGTGACGACGGCGCCGCTGTTCCTGGTCGACGACGTCGGCTCCCTCCCGGGCCCGGGCTCCGACACGGTGCTCGACGGCCCGGAGGGACGCCACGCCGCGACCGTGCGACGGCTGCGCCCCGGCGAGGCGCTGGTGCTGTCCGACGGCCGGGGCGGTCTCGCCCGCGCCGAGGTGGTCGACGTCGCCGGGCGGGACGGGCTGACCGTGCGGCTGCACGAGGTGACCCGGGTGGCTGCACCCGCGGTCCGCGTCGTCGTCGCGCAGGCGCTGGTCAAGGGCGACCGCGGCGAGCTCGCCGTGGAGACCGCCACCGAGGCCGGCGCCGACGGGTTCGTCCCCTGGAAGGCGGCCCGCTGCGTCACCCGCTGGGACGACGGTCCGCGCGGCGCGAAGGCCCTCGAACGCTGGCGTTCCACCGTCCGCGAGGCCGCCAAGCAGGCCCGCCGCCCGTGGCAGCCCGACGTCGCAGGCCCGGTGACCACCGCGCAGCTCGCCGCCCGTGTCGGTGCCGCCGACATCGCGCTGGTGCTGCACGAGTCCGCGGGCGAGGACCTCGCCTCGGTCGCGCTGCCCGCGGCGGGGGAGGTGCTGCTCGCCGTCGGACCGGAGGGCGGCGTCGACGACGCCGAGCTCGACCGCCTCGCCGAGGCCGGCGCCGTCCCGGTCCGGATGGGGCCGGAGGTGCTGCGGGCCTCCACCGCGGCCTGCGTCGCGCTCGGTGCGCTCGCCGTGCGCACCGGCCGCTGGGCCCGCTGAGCCCCCTCGCCGACCCGTCCCAGGGCGCCCCCAGTGTCACTTTCGGGGCTTAGAGCGCTACGAGGGTGACCCTGGGAGCAGGGCGGGGAGGGACGCGGACGCCGGTCACGATCCGGCGAACCGGTCGTCGGGGACCGGGCGCGGGTGTCATCATCCGCCGCGTGAGTGACCACGCTCCCCGGATCGGACGCCGCACGCTGCTGGCAGGCCTCGCCGCCACCCCGCTGCTCGGCGCCTGCGGCAACGACGCCCCCGCGGCCCCGCGGCGGCCCCCGCGCGACGAGACCGCCCCGCGGACCGAGCGGATGGCCTACGGCGGCCAGCCCGACCAGTTCGGCGAGCTGACCTTCCCGGCGAGCCGGGACCTGCCCCGCGGCACCGTGATCGTCGTGCACGGCGGGTTCTGGCGGGCAGGCACCGACCTCACGATCATGCGTCCGGTCGTCGACGCGCTGGTCGCGGCGGACTTCGCGGTCTGGAACATCGAGTACCGGAAGGTGGGCGCCGGCGGTGGCTGGCCCTCCACCTTCGACGACGTCGCGATGGCCGCCGACCACCTCGCCACCCTGCGCTCCACCCGGCTCGACCTGCGCCGGCTCGTCGTGCTCGGGCACTCGGCGGGCGGGCACCTCGCGGGCTGGCTGGCGATGCGCGCGACGCTCGCCCCCGGCGACCCGGGCGCGACGCCCGTGGTCCGCCCGGCCGGGGTGGTCTCGCTGGCCGGGGTGCTCGACCTGGCCGGCGGGATGCTGCTCGGCGACGGCGCCGTCGCCGACCTCGTCGCGGCGACCCCGGGCGCCGACCCGGCCCGCTTCCGGGCGACCAGTCCGCTGGAGGCCGTCCCGCTCGGGGTGCCGTCGGTGTGCGTGCACGGCACCGCCGACGAGGTGGTCCCGCTCTCCCAGAGCGAGGACTTCGTCGCCGCCGCGACGGCCGCCGGTGACCGGTCGGAGCTCGTGCGGGTCGAGGGCGCGAACCACCTGCAGCTCATCGACGTCGCCCACCCCGGCTGGGCCGCCGCGCTGCAGGCCGTGGAACGGCTGAGCGCCCCCGCCTGATCCGCGGGAGAATCCGCGGGTGCCGTCGGCGGTCCGACCGGTACGATCGGCGCAGTCCGGCGACCCGACGTACGAGGCAGGCGAACACACTCTTGACCGGCACCGAACCCGGCTCCACCCCCCGGACCGACCTGCGGTCCACCGCGGCACCGGGCGGGACCGTCCGGTCGAGGATGGCCGTGCCGGACACCGCGGTCCTGTCCCTGCTCGGCTCCCGCGACGACAGCCTGCGCGCGGCCGAGGAGGAGCTGACCGCCGACGTCCACGTCCGCGGTAACGAGCTGACCCTGTCCGGGGACCCGGGCGACGTCGCGTTCGCCGAGCGGGTGTTCGCCGAGCTGATCACCCTGGCCGAGCGCGGCCAGCTGGTCGGTGCGGACGACGTGCGCCGCACCGTGCAGATGCTCTCGGCGGAGAACACCGCCGACGAGCGCCTGGGCGAGTCCCCGGCCGAGGTGCTGAGCCTGGACATCCTGTCCCGGCGCGGGAAGACCATCCGCCCCAAGACGCTCAACCAGAAGCGCTACGTCGATGCCATCGACGCCTTCACCATCGTCTTCGGGATCGGCCCGGCCGGTACCGGCAAGACGTACCTGGCGATGGCCAAGGCCGTGCAGGCGCTGCAGGCCAAGCAGGTCAACCGGATCATCCTGACCCGGCCCGCGGTCGAGGCGGGAGAGCGGCTGGGCTACCTGCCCGGCACGCTGTTCGAGAAGATCGACCCGTACCTGCGCCCGCTCTACGACGCGCTGCACGACATGATCGACCCCGAGTCCATCCCGAAGCTGATGGCCGCCGGGACGATCGAGGTCGCGCCGCTGGCCTACATGCGGGGCCGGACCCTGAACGACGCGTTCATCATCCTCGACGAGGCGCAGAACACCACGCCCGAGCAGATGAAGATGTTCCTCACCCGGCTCGGCTTCGGTTCGCGGATCGTGGTGACCGGCGACATCACCCAGGTCGACCTCCCGGGCAACGCCCGGTCCGGCCTGGCCGTCGTGCAGGACATCCTCGACGGCGTCGACGACGTGCACTTCTCCCGGCTCGAGAGCGCCGACGTGGTCCGGCACCGCCTGGTGTCCGACATCGTCGACGCCTACGCCCGGTTCGACGCGTCCGAGCACCGCACGGCGGCCGTCGGCAACGGCGCACCCCGCAACGGTCCGGCGCGGCGTCCCGACCGGCGGCGGTGACCGGGGGGCGGGTGGCACCGGGACCGTCGGTACGGCCGTCTAGGCTGCCCCCTACATCCGTATCGGCGAGCAGGGGCAGGGCAGCGGCGGCGTGAGCATCGAGGTCGTCAACGAGTCCGGGATCACGGTCGACGAGGCGCAGGTCGTGTCGGTGGCCCGGTACGCGCTGGACGCGATGAAGGTGAGCCCGTCCGCCGAGCTGGCGATCACCGCCGTCGGGCTGGACGCGATGGAGGAGCTGCACGTCCGCTGGATGGACGAGCCGGGTCCCACCGACGTCATGGCGTTCCCCATGGACTCCCTCGTCGAGGACACCCGGCGCCCCGATGCGCCGGACCTGGGTCCGGCCCTGCTCGGCGACGTCGTGCTCTGCCCGGCCTTCGCCCGGGACCAGGCGCGCAAGGCCGGGCACACCCTGGCCGACGAGCTGCACCTGCTGACCGTGCACGGCATCCTGCACCTGCTGGGGTACGACCACCTCGAGCCCGAGGACGAGCGCGAGATGTTCGCACTGCAGAACCGGCTGCTGGTCCGCTGGCGGTCCGACCGGGCCCGCGAGCGCGCCCGGGACGCCCAGAAGCGCAGCGACGACCGACTGCTCGGTGCCGCCGGCTTCGAGGACGAGTCCGGCCGGTGACCGGAAGACCCACGACCACGTTCTCCGAGGAGCAGAAGTGACCACCGTCTGGCTGATCGTCGCGACGGTCCTGCTCGTGCTGCTGGCCGGGGTGTTCGCCGCCGCGGACTCGGCCCTCATGTCTATCTCGCGCGCCCGGGTGGACGCCGTGGTGCGCGCCGGCCGCGCCGGCGCGAAGGCGCTCGCCGCCGTCGTCGCGGACCGGCCGCGGCACGTCAACCTGCTGATGCTGCTGCGGGTCACCTGCGAGACGGTCGCGATCATCCTGCTGGCCGTCGCGCTCGCGCCGCTGTTCTCCGCCACCTGGATCGGGCTGCTGCTCACCGGCGTTCTCATGGTGCTCGCCAGCTACGTCCTGATCGGGGTCGGCCCGCGGACGCTGGGCCGCCAGCACCCGTACCGGATCGGGCTGCTGCTCGCGGGCCCGATCCGCGCGATCGGCGTCGTGCTGTCCCCGCTGGCGAAGCTGCTGATCCTGCTGGGCAACGCGATCACCCCGGGCCCCGGTTTCCGCGACGGCCCGTTCTCCACCGAGGTGGAGCTGCGCGAGCTCGTCGACATGGCCAGCAACCGCGGCGTGGTCGACGAGGGCGAGCGCAAGATGATCCACTCGGTGTTCGAGCTGGGGGAGACCCCGGTCCGCGACATCATGGTGCCGCGGCCGGACCTCATCTGGACCGAGCGCGACACCCCGGTGGAGAAGGTACTGCGCCTGGCGCTCAAGAGCGGCTACTCGCGCATCCCGGTGCTCGGCGAGGGCGTGGACGACGTCATCGGCATCGCCTACCTCAAGGACCTGGTCCGGGCCCGCGAGGAGGCCCGGCGCGGAGAGCGTGAGGTCCCGCTGCTCGACATCCTGCGCCCCGCGGCCTTCGTGCCGGACTCCAAGCGCAGCGACGACCTCATGCGGGAGATGCAGCGCACCCGCAACCACATGGCCGTCGTCGTCGACGAGTACGGCGGCACCGCGGGCGTGGTGACGATCGAGGACATCCTGGAGGAGATCGTCGGCGAGATCACCGACGAGTACGACACCGAGGAGGTGCCCGAGGTCGCCGAGGCCTCCGACGGCGCCTTCCGGGTCTCCGCCCGGCTGCCCGCCGAGGACCTCGAGGAGCTGTTCGCCGGGCGGTTCCGCGGGACCCCGCGCGAGGACGAGCTGCACGAGGCGCTGGAGAACGCCGACGTCGACACCGTCGGCGGGCTGCTCGCCCAACGGCTGGGCAAGGTGCCGCTGCCCGGCGCCACCGCCGAGCTGGACGGCCTGCTGCGGCTGCAGGGCGAGGGCGGCAAGGACGCCCGCGGCCGTGTCCGCATCACCTCGGTGCTGGTCAGCCCGCTGGAGCCGGCCGAGACCGAGGACACCGACGACGAGCCGCGTCGGGACACCCGGGAGTCCGACGTGCCCGACCACGTCGCCGGCGACCCCACCGAGCACGCCGGCGCCGACCGGCACTGACCTGGCCGCCCCCGGCCACGGGGAGCGACCGACGGACGTGACCGTCCCGCCACGGGCGGGACGCGAGGAGGACCTGATGGCTGCCCGCACGACCTTCCCCGCGGAGCGTGCCCGGTGACCGGGCTGCCCGCGACACCGCGCTACGACCTGGTCGTCGTCGGCGGTGGGATCGTCGGCCTGGCCACCGCGTACGCCGCCACCCGCAACGGGCTCAGCGTCGCCGTCGTCGAGCGTGAGCAGCGCCTGGCGAACCACCAGACCGGCAACAACTCCAACGTCGTGCACTCCGGGCTGTACTACGCGCCGGGCGGCTACAAGGCACGTCTGGCCGTCGCCGGGTGTGCCGAGACCATCGCGTTCTGCCGCGAGCACGACCTGCCGCACCAGGTGTGCGGCAAGCTCGTCGTCGCGACCGAGCCCGAGGAGCTGCCCCGGCTCGACGAGCTGGCCCGACGCGGCGCCGCCAACGGCGTGGAGAACCACCGCCTCGACGAGCACGGCATCCGCACCTACGAGCCCGACGTCCGCGGTCTCGCCGCGCTGTGGGTGCCCTCGACCGGCATCACCGACTACCGGCTGGTCGCGGAGAAGCTCGGCGAGCTGGTGGAGAAGAACGGCGGCGAGGTCCACCTGGGCCGCACCGTCACCGGGTTCGCCCGCCGCCCGTCCGACGTTGTCGTGCGCACCACCCGCGGTGACCTGCTCGGCACCCGCGCGGTCGTCTGTGGCGGCCTGCGCTGCGACGAGCTCGCCCGCCTGGCCGGTGCCGACCCCGGGGTGCGGATCGTGCCGTTCCGCGGCGAGTACTCCGGCTTCTCCGAGCGGGCCGCCTCGCTGGTCCGCGGCCTGATCTACCCGGTGCCCGACCCGGCGTTCCCGTTCCTCGGGGTGCACGCCACCCGCGGCATCGACGGCACCGTCCACGCCGGCCCGAACGCCGTGCTCGCGATGGCCCGTGAGGGCTACGACTGGCGCACGATCAGACCGAAGGAGCTGCTGGGCACGCTGACCTATCCCGGCATGGTCAAGGTGGCGCGCACGCACTGGCGCTACGGCATCGGCGAGGTCCGCCGCTCGCTGTCGACGCGGGCGATGGTCCGCCAGATCCAGCGGATGCTGCCCGACGTCACCGCCGCCGACCTGCACCCGGCCGGCGCCGGGGTGCGGGCCCAGGCGATGAAGGCCGACGGCACCCTGGTCGACGACTTCCTGTTCCTCGACCAGGCCGGCCCGGACGGCGCGGGCCGCCCCGGCTCGATCCTGCACGTGCTGAACGCACCGTCCCCGGCGGCGACGGCGGCCCTGCCGATCGGCCGCGAGATCCTCGACCGGCTGGGTGCGGCGTGACCGGCGCACAGCCCGAGGGCTTCCGGTCCGGGTTCGCCTGCTTCGTCGGCAGGCCCAACGCCGGCAAGTCGACGCTGACCAACGCGCTGGTCGGGGAGAAGATCGCGATCACCTCCTCGCGCCCGCAGACCACCCGGCACGCGATCCGCGGGATCGTGCACCGCCCGGACGCCCAGATCGTCCTGGTCGACACCCCGGGGCTGCACCGCCCGCGGACCCTGCTCGGGTCGCGGCTCAACGACCTGGTGCGCGAGACCTGGTCCGAGGTCGACGTCGTCGGGTTCTGCGTGCCCGCCGACGAGAAGGTCGGCAAGGGCGACCGGTTCATCGCCGAGGAGCTGCGGCGGATCGCCGCGCACACCCCGGTGGTCGCCGTCGTCACCAAGACCGACACCGCCCGCCCCGAGCAGGTCGCCGAGCGGCTCACCGAGGTGTCGGCCCTGATGGAGTTCACCGAGGTCGTGCCGACCTCGGCGCGGTCGGGTTTCCAGGTGTCGCTGCTCTCGGACCTGCTGGTCGGGCTGCTGCCGGAGGGCCCGCAGCTCTACCCGGACGGCGACCTCACCGACGAGCCGACCGACGTGCTCGTCGCCGAGCTCGTGCGGGAGGCGGCGCTGGAGGGCGTGCGCGACGAGCTGCCGCACTCGATCGCCGTCGTCGTCGAGGAGACGATCGAGAGGAAGGACCTTCTGGAGATCTACGCGATCATCTACGTCGAGCGGTCCAGCCAGAAGGGCATCGTGATCGGCAAGGGCGGTGCCCGGCTCAAGCAGGTCGGCAGCGACGCCCGTCGCCAGATCGAGAAGCTGCTGGGCACCCGGGTGCACCTCGACCTGCACGTGAAGATCGCCGAGGACTGGCAGCGGGACCCGAAGCAGCTGCGCAAGCTGGGGTTCTGAGCAGGACCTAGACTGGGTGCGTGGCCCAGCTCTACCGCGACACCGGGATCGTGCTCCGGGTGCAGAAGCTGGGCGAGGCGGACCGGATCATCACGATGCTGACCCGCCGGCACGGCAAGATCCGGGTGGTCGCCAAGGGCGTGCGCCGCACCCGGTCGCGGTGGGGCGCGCGGCTGGAGCCGTTCAACCACGTCGATGTCCAGTGCTACACCGGGCGCACGCTGGACGTGGTCACCCAGGCCCAGACCGTCGACGCGTTCGCCCCGGCGATCGTCGCGGACTGGTCGGCGTACTCCTGCGGCTGCGCGATCCTGGAGACCGCGGACCGGCTGGTGTCCGAGGAGGGCGAGCCGAGCCTGCGGGTGTACCTGCTGCTGCTCGGCGCCACCCGGGCGCTGGCCGACGGCGCCCGTGAACCGGCCCTGGTGCTCGACGCGTTCCTGCTGCGGGCGATGAGCCACGCGGGGTGGGCGCCGTCGCTGTCGGAGTGCGCGCGCTGCGCGACCCCCGGCCCGCACCGGTCGTTCACCGTCGCCGGGGGCGGCATGGTGTGCCCGCGCTGCCGCCCGCCGGGCTCGGTGACCCCGTCGACCGAGACGGTGGCCCTGCTGTCCGCGCTGCTGCACGGCGACTGGGACACCGCGGACGCCTCGGGCACCCCGACCCGGCGTGAGGCCAGCGGCCTGGTCGCGGCGCACCTGCAGTGGCATCTGGAGCGGCAGTTGCGCTCGCTGCCCCTGGTCGACCGCCGCGCCCGGGTCCGGCCCGCCGCCGTCGTCGCATCCGGGGTGCCGGGGCCCGCCCCGGAACCGCCGGACGGCGGAGAAGCGACACCCCCGGACGCTCTCCCCGGCTAGTCCGGTCGGACGTGTGTCCCGGCGTGGGGTGCCGTGAGCGGCCCGTCCGCTTCGTCGAGCGGTTGACGTACCGACGCGCCGCCCGTCGTGGTGCCGCCGGTCGCGTCGCACGGGACTTCCGCCGACTCCACCGGGTGATCATCGCTTTCGATGGGCAACCGGTTCCGCGGTCTCGTTACGCTCCTGTGATCGAGGGGACCCCAGCCCCGTCGGAGAGGCAGTCGTGAACCGACCCCACACCCCGCCGCCGGACGACGACCACACCGGTCGTACCCACCGTCTCCCGGCCGCCACGCAGCGCATCCCGGTGCCGCCGACCCAGCAGTTCCCGGTCCGCACCGAGGCGATGCCGGAGTCCCCGCAGGACGGGCCGACCCGCGCGATGCGTCAGGTCCGGGCCCGCACCGAGGACGGCGCGTGGCCGGCGATCCCGATGTTGCCGGTGATCCGGCCCGACGAGTCCGAGCCGATGACGGAGGCCGACCGGATCCGCGGGCACCGCGGGATGCGCCGGCTGCGCGAGACCATCGAGCGGCTGGAGGACCCGGCCGTGCCGGCCTGGCCGCAGCCCGACCACCGCGACTGAACCCGTCCGCCGTCCCCGACGTAGGGTCGGCGACGTGCCGTTCCAGCCTCCCGCACCGCACCCGTCCGGTGCCCGGCCCCCGGTGATCCCGCCGGAGCTGGTGCCGCGCCACGTCGCCCTCGTGATGGACGGCAACGGCCGCTGGGCCAACGCCCGCGGCCTGCCCCGCACGGAGGGCCACAAGCGGGGCGAGGCCTCGCTGATGGACGTCGCCCGCGGATGCATCGACCTGGGCGTGCGCTGGCTGTCGGCGTACGCGTTCTCCACCGAGAACTGGCGGCGCAGCCCCGATGAGGTCCGGTTCCTGATGGGCTTCAACCGCGACGTGATCCGCCGCCGCGTCGACGAGATGGACGCGATGGGGGTCCGGGTCCGCTGGGCGGGCCGGCGCCCGCGGCTGTGGCGGTCGGTGATCAAGGAGCTGGAGATCGCCGAGGAGCGCACCCGTGGCAACGACGTGCTGAACCTGACCATGTGCGTCAACTACGGCGGCCGCGCCGAGATCGTCGACTCCGTGCGGCATCTCGCCCGCCTCGCCGCGGAGGGCCGGATCAACCCCGACAAGATCGACGAGCGGATGCTGGCCCGGTACCTCGACGAGCCGGACATGCCCGACGTCGACCTGTTCGTGCGCTCCTCGGGGGAGCAGCGGACGTCGAACTTCCTGCTCTGGCAGAGCGCCTACGCCGAGATGGTCTTCCTGGACACGCTGTTCCCGGACTTCGACCGGCGCCACATCTGGCAGGCGATCGAGATCTACGCGCGCCGGGACCGGCGTTTCGGGGGAGCTTCCGAGCGTCGCGGAGCGGGCGCGAGCATCGACACGGCCGCCGCCGTCCCGAACGATGGAGTGACACCGTGACCACCGATGTGATCTCCGGGATGCTCACCACCGCCAGGAGGGCGCTGGAGCGGTTCCACGACGTCACCACCGACGACGACGGCGCGCTGACCTTCGCCCACGGCGGCGTGCTGTGCGTGGTGCAGGGCACCGAGCTGGAGGAGGGCCTGCCCGTCCTCAACCTGACCTGCGTCGTCGCGTGGGACCTGCCGGAGTCCGACGACCCGGAGCACGACGTGCCGCGCCGGGTCGGCCTCGGGGTGGGGGAGGGCCTGTTCGGCACGCCCCGGGCGGTGCGCGGCGAGCGCGGCTGGGACGTGACCCTGCGCTACGCCTTCCCCGCGGCCGGGCTGGATGAGGGGCCGATGGGCACCCTGCTGATGCTGGTCGTGTCCTCGGCGTCGAGCATGCGCGCGGAGCTGGTCGAGAGCTGAGACCGGCCGGCCGGGGGCGCACCCCCGGCCGTGGCCCGGTCACTTCTTGCGGTTGGTCCCGAGCTCCTCGGCGATCGGGTTGACCGGGTCGGCGTCCGTGCCGGACTCCGACAGGCCCGAGGCGTTGTGTCCGGTGCGTCGCTGCCGGCGCAGCTGCTCGGTCTCCTCGCGGGTCTCCCCGTCGGTGTCGCCCGCGGTCTGCGCGGCCGGGTCGTCCTCGCGCAGGTCGGTGGCGGAGACCACGGCACCGATCGAGGTGTAGTACTCCTCGGCCGGGACCGCCCGCAGGGCCTCGACCGTCGCGGCGTCGGCGCCGTTGCGCTCGGCGGTCCACGCCAGGTCGTCCTTGGAAGCGGGGAACTCCAGACCGTGCAGGGCGCTGCGGACGGCGTCGGCGGTCGTCGTACGGGCTGTCATGGGTCACCTCTCGTCGTGGACGTTCGGTGACCGGGTAGCCGGTGTGCGGCCGTCCATGCACGGACGGCCGCACCCGTCAGCCGTCGGTGTCCGTGGTCTCCCCGGCGGCGTCCCCGGAGTCGCTGAGGTGCACGATCGGCAGCGCCGCCAGCTGGCCCGCGGTCATCGCGTGCGCCACGCCCAGCACGTCGTTCTGGGCCTTGGTCATCCGCGCGTCCACCAGGCCGGACAGGCTGTAGGCGACCCGGCCGAGCAGCCGCACCGTGGTCTCGTCGACCTGGGGGCGCGGGGTGGAGACGACCGCGACACCGCGCGGGTCGCCGTCGTTGGACTGGGCGACGCCGATCTCGTAGGACTCACGCGGGTTGACGTGCCGCGACGCGTAGTGGTCGCGCAGCGTCGACATCATGTCGTGGAACCCGGTGACGTCACCCTCGAGCTCCAGGGTGGACAGGTCGTCCTTCGTGAGGGTCTTGGTGCGGCCGGAGAAGCAGCGCACGTAGCCGATCACCGCGCCGGTCCACAGTGCCTCGACCAGGGCCGGGTCGGCGGCCACCCGGACCGGACCGGACTCCGGACCGCCGAGCGCGGTCACCAGGTGCTCGCAGCACTGCAGCACGTACTGCAGGTCGTCGAACACCGCCGCCAGCTGGGCAAGCTCGCCGGACTCCGGGACGTCGATCCGCCGTACCGTGCCTGGGGCGGGTTGCGTGTCGGTCATCGTTCAGACGCTATCCGGGGTGGCGACGGTCACGGTGTCTCCTTCTGAGACGGTCTGCTAGCTTCGGCCGCGAAGGTCACGAGTGCCAGCGCGAAGCCCCGGCTCGCTGGACGGCAACCCTCCTCCGCGGTGGGGTGCCCCGGGTGATGACCGGGCCGACGCGACACCCGCAGTCGGCAAGCGCGGATCCGTGCGCCACGCCGGGTCCCCGAGATCGGCCGGAGGCCCGATCATGACCCTCGCCCTGTCGCGTCCCGTCCAGCACGCGCTGCCCCGTGTCGTCGGCGCGGACCTCACCGTCCCGCTCGTCGACGGCAGGTGGGCCCGCTACTGCGACCTCGACTCCGCCGCGTCGGCGCCGGCATTGGAGAGCGTCGCCGCGCACGTTGCGCAGGTGCTGCCCTACCACGGCAGCGTGCACCGCGGCGCCGGCTGGACCTCGAAGGTCTGCACTGCCCTGGTGGAGAACGCCCGCGCCGACGTCGCCCGGTTCGTCCGGGCCCGCGCCGACGACATCGTGGTGTTCACCCGCAACACCACCGACGCGCTCGGCCTGCTCGCGCGCGCCGTGCCCGGCCCGGTGGTGACCCTCGACCTGGAACACCACGCGACGCTGCTGGCCTGGCGGGGCGGTTCCGGTGGCGCCGAGCACCGGGTCGTGCGGGCCGGCCACAGCATCGCCGCGACCCTCGACGCGCTGCGGGCCGAGCTCGCCGCCCGTCCCGACGCCGCGCTGGTCGCGGTCACCGGTGCGTCCAACGTGACCGGCGAGCTCCTCCCGGTCGCCGAGATCGCCCGGATCGCGCACGCCGCGGGCGCCCGGCTGTGCGTCGACGCAGCGCAGCTCGCCCCGCACCGGCGCATCGACCTGGCCGGGTGGGGCGCGGACTACGTCGCGCTGTCCGGGCACAAGCTCTACGCGCCCTTCGGTGCCGGGGTCCTCGTCGGCCGCCGGGACTGGCTCGACGCCGCCGAGCCGCACGTCGCGGGCGGGGGAGCGGTCCGGTCGGTCGGCGTCACGGCCGACGACGCCGTCGACGGCCCGGGCGGCACCGTCACCGAGTGGCTGCCCGCGCCGCAACGCCACGAGGGCGGCACCCCGAACGTGCTCGGCGCCGCCGCGCTGGGCGCGGCCTGCCGCACCCTCGAGGACCTGATCGACGACGCCGTGCCCACCCACGAGCGCGAGCTCGCCGCCCGGCTGCGCGCGGGTCTGGCGACCGTCCGCGGCCTGCGGATCCTGTCCTGCTTCGACGACGGGCCCGACGCCGACCGCACCGCGACCGTCTCGTTCACCCTCGGCGAGCTGCCCGCCGGCCTCGTCGCGGCGGCGCTGTCCGCCGAGTACGGCATCGGCGTCCGCGACGGGCGGTTCTGCGCGCACCCGCTGCTGGAGCGGCTCACCGGCGGCCGCGACGCGGTGCGCGCCTCGCTGGGCCTGCGCACCGGCTCCTCCGACGTCGACCGGCTGGTCGACGCGCTGACCGACCTGGCGCGGCGCGGTCCGGCCTGGACCTACGCCCTCGTCGACGGTCGGTGGGCGCCCACCCCGGACCCGCGCCCGGCCGACCCGTTCGCCCGGGACCGGGAGCTGCAGGCCGTCCCCGGCTGCGGGGACTGAGCCCCGGGAGTCACCCCGCCGAGCAGCGGCCGCAGAGGCCGAAGATCTCCAGGGTGTGCGACACCTCGGTGAAGCCGTGCTTCTGCGCGACCGACTCGGTCCAGGACTCCACCGCGGGGCCCTCGATCTCGACGGCGGCGCCGCACCGGCTGCACACCAGATGATGGTGGTGGTGCTCGGTCTCGCAGCGCCGGTAGACCGCCTCGCCGGACGCGACCCGCAGCACGTCGACCTCGCCGCCGTCGGCGAGGGTCTGCAGCGTCCGGTAGACCGTGGTCAGACCGATGCCCTCACCGGCGCGCCGCAGCTCCTCGTGGATCTCCTGGGCGGACCGGAAGTCCTCCAGACGGTCGAGCAACGCGGTGACGGCGGCCCGCTGCCGGGTGGCGCGGATGCCGCGCGGCCCGGCGGTGGACCGCTGCGTCATCGTCGCCGTGGTCGTCCGGTCGGTCGTCTCCGTCACGTGTCCTCCTCGACGTGGGCGACGGCGTCCACCACGATGTGCGCCAGGTGGTCGTCCACCAGCGAGTACAGCACCTCACGGCCCTTCCGCTCGCCCTCGACCACCCCGGCGGCCTTGAGGACCCGCAGGTGCTGGCTGATCAGGGGCTGGGTGACCCCGAGCGCGTCCACCAGGTCGTGGACGCACCGGGAGTGTTCCAGCAGCTGCAGGACGATGGCGATCCGGACCGGTGCGGCGAGTGCCCGCAGCAGGTCGCCCGCGGCGGCCAGGGTGCGCGGGTCACGGGTCGGGCCGGGCTCGGGCGCGGGGTGGTGGTCGTCGTCCGCACCCGGGCCGGCTCCCGGTGCGTGCGTGGTCTGGGCTGCGGCAGACATGTGGTGGACCCGTCCGTTCCCCGGAGGCGGCGGCCACACCCCCCGGCGCTGCTGTGCCGTGCCGGCCGCACCCCACATGGTAGGCGTGTTCGTTATCGTCGCGCCGTGCTGCTGGTCTGCCGCTTCCGCGTGTCCCCCTCCGAGGAGGCCGCGTTCACCGCGCGCGCGGCCCGCGCGCTGGAGCTCCTGGCCGCCCGGCCGGGCTGCCGCGGGGGTGAGGCGGGCCGGGCGATCGAGGATGCCGGGCAGTGGGTCCTGACCGTCCGGTTCGACTCCGTCGACGCCTACCGGCGCGCCCTGGGGCCGTTCGCGGTCCGTGAGCACGTGCACCCGCTGCTGGCCGAGGCCGACACGACCACGGAGGCAACCTACGAGTCCCTGATCACGGTGACCGCCGGCGCCGCCCCCGTCCACCACCCCAGCCTGCTGAGCTGACCCCCGACCTCGCACACCGTTCCTGCGACCTCGCAGCCGATGCAGACGGTGCGAGGTCGCAGGAACGTGTGCGAGGTGCGGCGGGGTCGGGTTGTCCACAGTGCGCGCTCGACGCCCGTCGTGAGCCGGGACCGTCCACAGCCGGACGGGTGACGGGCTTCCCCCGCTCCCGGCACACGGCGACGGTGGGGGGTATGGACCCCGACCCGCGGCCGGCGCACGGTTCGCCCGCCCCCGTGCTGCGCCGGGACCTGGTCGCGGCGGGCGTGGGCGACGACGAGCTCCGCAGGCTCCGGGCCTCGGGCCGACTCGTCCGGCTGCGCCGCGGCGCCTACGTCGGAGCCGGTGACCTCGGGCCGGTGGAACGACACCGGCAGACCGTGCGTGCGGCGGTCCGCACCCTGTCCCCGGACGCGGTGTCCAGCCACGTCTCGGCGGCCGCGATGCACGGGATCGGGCTGTGGCGGGTCCCGCTCGACCGGGTGGAGGTGACCAGGAACCGGCGCAGCGGTGCGCGGACGGCGCCGTCGGCGCGGTTCCACGCGGCGACGCTCGTCGCGGACGAGATCACCGTCGTCGACGGCGTCCCGGTGACGACGGTCCCGCGCACGGTCGTCGACCTGGCCCGCGCTCTGCCCTTCGTCGTGGCGGTCGCGGTCACCGACGCGGCGCTGCACGCCGGAGCCGTCACCGCCGACGGACTCGCTGCCGCCGTGGCCCGGTCCGCGCGGCGTCCCGGCACCCCGGCCGCCCGCCGGGTGCTCGCCGCGGCCGACGGCGGCGCGGACGGCCCGGGGAGACCCGCAGGAGGGTCTTCCTCCACTCCTGCGGCCTGCCCGCACCGGCCACCCAGCAGGAGCTGCGGGATCCGGCGGGACGGGTCCTCGGCCGGGTCGATTTCTGGTGGGAGCAGGCCCGGGTGGCGGGGGAGTTCGACGGGCGCATCACGTACGGCCGGCGGCTCGACCCCGGCGGCGACCTGGAAGCGGTCCTGTGGCGGGAGAAGATGCGGGAGGACGCGATCCGGGCCGAGGGTGTCGCGGTGGTGCGCCGGGTGTGGGGCGACCTGCACAGCGCGGCGTCGTTCGCCCCGACCGTCGCCCGCCTGCACCGTGCCCTGGACCGTGCCGCGTGAGCGCTCGACCTCGCAGACCGTTCTGCGACCTCGCAGCCCCTGCAGGGTGTGCGAGGTCGCAGGAACCTGTGCGAGGTCGGCCGGTCGGAGCCACCGCGGCGGAAGTGGGACGGGGCAAGGGGTGGGGATGCACGGCGGGTCGGTAACCTGGGACGCCCCGTATCCGGGGGACCTCCGAACCACCTTCTCTGGAGTACCGCCAGTGGCCAGCAAGCCCACCTCCGCCAAGATCGAGACCATCGTCGCGCTGACCAAGCGGCGCGGATTCGTCTTCGCCTCCGGTGAGATCTACGGCGGTACCCGGTCGGCGTGGGACTACGGGCCCCTCGGCGTCGAGCTGAAGGACAACATCAAGCGCCAGTGGTGGAAGACCATGGTGACCGGCCGCGACGACGTCGTCGGCCTGGACTCCTCGGTCATCCTGCCGCGCCAGACCTGGGTCGCGTCGGGCCACGTCGGCACCTTCTCCGACCCGCTGGTCGAGTGCGAGTCCTGCCACAAGCGCTACCGTGCCGACCAGCTCGCCGAGGAGTTCGCCGAGCGCAAGGGCCGCGACCCGGAGCAGGCCGACCAGAACGACCTCTCCGAGGTCCCCTGCCCGAACTGCGGCACCCGCGGCCGGTTCACCGCGCCCCGCGAGTTCAACATGATGCTCAAGACCTTCCTCGGCCCGGTGGAGTCCGAGGAGGGTCTGCACTACCTGCGCCCGGAGACCGCGCAGGGCATCTTCGTAAACTTCCTGAACGTGCAGACGACCTCGCGCAAGAAGCCGCCGTTCGGCATCGGCCAGATCGGCAAGAGCTTCCGCAACGAGATCACCCCGGGCAACTTCATCTTCCGCACGCGCGAGTTCGAGCAGATGGAGATGGAGTACTTCGTCGAGCCCGGCAGCGACGAGGAGCTGCACCAGTACTGGATCGACGAGCGCACCCGCTGGTACACCGACCTGGGCATCTCCCCGGAGAACCTGCGGCACTACGAGCACGCCAAGGAGAAGCTCTCCCACTACTCGAAGCGCACCGTCGACATCGAGTACCGGTTCAACTTCACCGGCCAGGAGTGGGGCGAGCTCGAGGGCATCGCGAACCGCACCGACTTCGACCTCACGGCGCACTCGAACCACTCGGGCGTCGACCTGTCGTTCTACGACCAGGCCTCCGACACCCGGTACAAGCCGTACGTGATCGAGCCCGCGGCCGGTGTCGGCCGGTCGATGATGGCCTTCCTCATCGAGGCCTACACCGAGGACGAGGCGCCCAACGCCAAGGGCGGCGTCGACAAGCGGGTCGTGCTGAAGCTCGACCGCAGGCTCGCCCCGGTCAAGGCCGCGGTGCTGCCGCTGTCGCGCAACGCCGACCTGTCGCCCAAGGCGAAGGACCTGGCCGCGCAGCTCCGCAAGAACTGGAACGTCGACTTCGACGACGCCGGCGCCATCGGCCGCCGGTACCGCCGCCAGGACGAGATCGGCACCCCGTTCTGCATCACGGTCGACTTCGACACCCTCACCGACCAGGCGGTGACGATCCGCGAGCGCGACTCGATGGCGCAGGAGCGGGTCGCCCTCGACCAGGTCGAGACCTACCTGGCGACGCGCCTGCTCGGCTGCTGAGCAGGGTCCGGACCCACGAACGCCCCCGCCCGGGATCCGGGCAGGGGCGTTCGTCGTGAGTCGGTCAGCGTCGGTAGGCCAGCAGCTGCACGCCCAGCTCGGACTCGGCGCGGCGCACCTCCTCCAGCTGCTCGGCGGTCAGCGCGGCGTAGGGCGACTCGGGCCGGTAGGCCACGAGCGGGCCGCCGATGCGGTCCTCGAGCTGCTTGAGCCTGGCCAGCGCCGTGTCGTCGAGATCGGCGGGGCGCAGCGTCGGAGCGGTCATCACAACCTCCGTGGGTGATCGGGAGGCGACCCAGAGTAGGACCGCCCCGGACCGGGCGCAGCGCGGGTACCCGGTCCGGGGTCGCTCCTACACCGGCTCGGGAAGGAGCCGTTCGACCAGGTCGGAGAGGGTGACGATGCCGACCGGGCGGTCGTCGGACTCCACCAGCGCCAGGTGCGCACGCTGCTCACGCATCGTGTTCACCGCAGTGTGGTACTGCGTGTCCGCCGGCAGGGTGAGCACCGGGCGCATCAGGTCCCGGGCCCGGGTCCCCGGCTCGCGCGTCAGCGTGTCGCGGACGTGCACGTACCCGATCGGGGTGTCCCCGTCCCGCACGACGAGCCGGAGGTGACCGGTCCGGCGGCAGGTCGCCTGGATCGCCACGACGTCGTCGTCCGCGGCCACCGCGGACGGCTTGCGGGCGAGCTCGCCCAGCGGGGTCCGCTCCAGCTCCAGCGCCGTGACCAGCTGGTCACGGCGCCCCTGGTCCAGGGTGCCGGTCTTCGCCGAGTGGTCGACCAGCTGGCGCAGGTCGTCGGCGTTGCGGCCCGAGGCCATCTCGTCCACCGGCTCCACCCCGCACCAGCGCAGGCAGCGGTTGGCGGCGCCGTTGAGCAGCAGCAGCACCGGGCGGGCGGTCACCATGAACGCACGCATCGGGATCGCGAGCATGATCGCCGAGCGCTCCGGGTGCGAGATCGCCCAGGACTTCGGCGCCATCTCCCCGACGACCAGGTGCAGGAACGTCACCACGATCAGCGAGACGACGAACGACGCCACCCCCGCGACCCCGCCGGGGACGCCCCAGCCCTCCAGGACCGGGCGCAGCGCGTCGTCCACGGCCGGCTTGGTGATCGCACCGAGCCCCAGCACGCACAGCGTGATGCCCAGCTGGGACCCAGCCAGGAGCAGCGAGATGTCCTTGGCGCTGCGCAACGCCGCCCGTGCCGACGCCGAGGTCAGCGCCGCCTCCTCCAGCCGGTAGTTCCGGGCTGCGACGAGCGCGAACTCGACGGCCACGAAGAATGCGCTCGCCGCGACGAGCAGGATCGACACCACGATCTCGAAGGCACTCATGCCCGCACCTCCCGCTCGTCGCTGTCCTGCTCGGAACCGGCGGTCACCGGTTCGGTCCACTCCAGGCGGACCGCCGACGGGACCCGCCGGTCGACCTCCTGCACCACGAGACGCAGGGCGCGGTCCCCGTCGTCCGGGCTCTCGGCCGGGATCGTCACGACGACCGCGTCCCCGGCGTCCGGCAGCCGCTGCAGCTCGGCCATGACCAGACCGCCGACGGTCTGGTAGTCGCCCTCGGGCAGCTCGGCGTCGATCAGCCTGCCGACCTCGTCGACGTGCCGGTCACCCGGCACGACCCAGCCGTCGTCGGACCGCAGTGCCTGATCCGTCCCGGCCTGGTCGTGCTCGTCGGTGATCTCACCGACGAGCTCCTCGGCGACGTCCTCGACGGTGATGACGCCGGCCAGGCCGCCGTACTCGTCGAGCACGCACGCCAGCTCCTCGTCGTCGGCACGCAGCTGGGCCAGCACCTGCGGCAGCGGCAGGGACGACGGCACCAGCACCGGGGCCCGCATCAGGTCCGACACCAGCACCTCGTCGAACGGCCGGTCGTCGCGGTCGGCGAGGGCCAGCACATCCTTCAGGCAGACCACGCCCACCAGCTCCAGCGCGTTCTCCGTGTCCGTCGCCTCGGCGGGCGGCCCGAGCACCGGGTACCGCGAGTGCTGGACGGCCATCTGGCCGACCAGACTCTCGACGGTCGCGTCGGCGCGGACCCACGACACCCGCGGCCGCGGGATCATCGCGGCCCGCGCGGTGCGGTCGCCGAAGTCGACGGCGCGGTCCAGCAGCACCGCGAACTCCGGGTTGAGGTCACCCGAGTCCTTCGAGTCGTCGATGATCGCCTCGAGGTCGCGCGGGGTGGCCGAGTGCTCGACGTCGTGCACCGGCTCGATCCGCAGCGCACGCAGCAGCAGGTTCGAGGCCGCGTCGAAGATCCGGATGAGCCACCCGAACAGCGCCAGGTAGGTCTTGGTGGACAGCGCCAGCCACCGCGCGACCGGCTCCGGCCGTGCGATGGCGAGGTTCTTCGGGAACAGCTCGCCGAACACCATCTGGACGACGGTGGCGAACAGCAGCGCGATCACGGTGCCGATCGCGACACCGACGCCGAGCGGGACGTCGACCAGGCCCAGCAGCTCACCGATGCCGTTACCGATCAGCGGCTCGGCGACGTAACCGACCAGCAGACCGGTGACGGTGATGCCGAGCTGGGCGCCCGACAGCATGAACGAGGTGCGACGGGTGATGTCGAGGGCACGGGACGCTCCGGTGTCGCCCTCGGCCGCACGGGCCTTGAGCCGGGAGCGGTCGACGGCCATGAAGCCGAACTCCTGGGCCACGAAGTAGCCGGTCAGGGCGGTGATCACGAGGACGACCAGGATGCCCAGGAGGATGCCGAGGATCGTGCCGATCACCGGGAGGTCACCGCCCGGGTCTCGGGCCCGGCCGGGATGTGCACGGCGGGGGCGGGGACGAGGACGATGCGGGGTCGCCGGCCGTCACGGGGACGGTCGGCGCGCGGACTGCAGGTGGGGTCCATGACTCCTGACTCGCGGTCTGATGGGTGTCTGACGCGTTCAACGCGTGCCGGAATCGTACGGTTCCGGAACGCAGCCGTCGCGGTGGTCACCCTGTGATGGCCCGAACGGCGGTACCGGTGTTCGGTGCAACGCCGGGGCGGGTCATCCCCGTCCGTGATCACGTCCCGCCCGGGACAGGCCGGTCCGCCCTGGTCCGGGGCGGTGATGGGGACCGGGTTCGTCGCGGTCGCGACCACCTCGTTCCCGGTGCCGGAGCCGGGCCTGCGCGTCGTGGGGACCGTGCTGTGGCTGCTCGCGGCGGCGTCGCTGGTGGCGCTGGGCGTGCTGCGACGGGTGCTGGTCCGGCTCGGCACGGCCGGGCTCGCCCTGGCCGACACCCCGACCGTCGTCATCGTGCTGGGGCCCTTCGGGCAGTCGGTGACGGCGGCGAACCTGCTCGCGGGGGAGGCACAGGGGCTGCTGCCCGAGCCGTTCGCCGGCCTCGCGATCGGTGCGGGACTGCGCTACGGCGCGCCCGCCTGGGGCTTCGCGGCCGGCTGGACGGTGCTGTCGGCGGTGCTGATCGGCCACGCCCTGCGCCGGGGGATGCCCTTCAGCGCCTCCTGGTGGGCGGTGACCGTCCCGTTCGGCACCCTGGTGCCCGGCACGAACGCGCTGGCCGCGCGGACGGCGCTGCCCCCGGTCGTCGGGGCGGCGGTGGTGCTGTTCGCGGTGCTGGTCCTGGTTGGGTGGTGGTCGCGGCCGCCACCGTGCGGTCGGCACCGTCCGACGCCGCCGACGAGATCGGGCCACCGCGACGGACGGTCCTCGTGAGCGGCGCGCTGTAGCCCGTTCTCAGCTCACCGTCAGGCCCCGTCGCTACCCTGGCGACCGTGAGCACCTCGGCGACCTCCTCCGCGGCACGGCCACCGGCCGACCCCCGTCGTGACCTGGGCGCGGCCCTGCGCCGCTGGGCGGTGACCGGCGGCCCGGGGATCGGCGTCGTCCGGGTGCTCGACCGGCACGGGTTCGGCTCCGTCGAGTCCGGCCAGCTGGTCGCGGGCACCACCGACGGCGAGGTCGGCGGCCTGCTCTACCTCGGCGCCCTCGACGACTCCGCGCACCCGCTCGCCGCCGAGGCGGCGTCCGGGACGGCCACGGTGCGCGAGGCGCACGTCGGGGAGTCCTCCGCGGTCGCGGCCGGACTCGCCTGCGCCGGCGGGGCGAC
>NZ_WWFY01000371.1:0-1161 GCF_009864975.1 Pseudonocardia sp. SID8383 | reverse complement strand
CGACGACCCGGTCCTCGCCCGTCGCCTGGAGCAGGTCGGGTGCGCCGCGGTCATGCCGCTCGGCTCGCCGATCGGGACCGGGCTGGGCATCCGCAACCCGCACAACATCGAGATGATCGTGGCCGCCGCGGGCGTGCCGGTCGTGCTCGACGCCGGGATCGGCACCGCCTCGGAGGCGGCGCTGGCGATGGAGCTGGGCTGCGACGCGGTCCTGCTCGCCACCGCCGTCACCCGTGCCGCCGACCCGGAGCGGATGGCCCGCGCGATGCGCCGCGGGGTGGAGGCGGGCTGGGACGCCCGGCACGCCGGTCGGATCCCGCGCCGCTACCGGGCACAGGCGAGCTCGCCCGACCGGGAGGACTGAGGACCGATGTCCGGGTGCGTTCCGCGGAACGCACCGGACCGGATCGGGAGGGCTCAGGCGGGGGCGACGCCATCGGCGTGCCGCCGGGCCAGGGCGCGGTAGAAGTCCGGGTTGGTCCGCACCCACCAGCGGGCCTGCTCGGTCAGCTCGCCGTGCTCCTTCGCCGCGGAGCCGAGCATCAGCCGGTCGGCGGCCAGCTCGGAGTTCGGCGCGACCGTCGACCCGGCGGCGACCATCGCGCCCTCGCCGATCCGGGCACCGTCCTGCACGGTGCTGCCGTTCCCGACGACCGCGCGCGCCCCGATCACGGCGCCGTGCACCACGCACAGGTGCCCGATCGTGGCGCCCTCGCCGATCTCGGTGACCGGGTCGTCGCCGCCGTGCAGCACCGACCCGTCCTGCACGTTGGCGCCGGCGCGCACGACGATCGGCCCCAGGTCGGCGCGGAGCACGGCATTATACCAGATCGAGGCGCCCTCCTCGACGCGCACGTCCCCGACGAGCGTCGCGGTCGGAGCGACGAAGGCGTCCGGGTGCACGGTGGGGGAGAGGCCCTCCAGAGCGAACAGCGGCATGAGCGACAGCTTCGCACCCCGTTCCGCCCACCGGCCGCCACACCCGCGCGACCGCGACCGCCGCATCGCTCAGTCGTGCGGACGGGCGTGCAGACCCAGGTCCGACAGCTCCAGCGCGGCCAGCGCCGCGACGACCGCCGGGTCCCCCGACCGCCAGGCCGCCGCCGGGTCCGGCGCGACCCGGACCAGCCGTGACACCGGCACCCGGGACAGCGCCCGCAC
>NZ_WWFY01000370.1:0-203 GCF_009864975.1 Pseudonocardia sp. SID8383 | reverse complement strand
CCTGCTGCACCTGCTCGTCGGTGAACCCGCGCTCGCGCAGGTTCGCGGCGATGGTGCCGTCGGCGGCGTCGAGCTGGTCGGCCAGCCGGGCGCTCTCCTGCGCGACCCGGTCCCCGGCCGCGGCCAGCTGCGCGTTGCCGTCGGCGACCTGGCGGGCGCCGTCGGCCAGCTGCCGTGACTGCGCGGGCAGGTCGGCGGTGGCC
>NZ_WWFY01000036.1:0-11684 GCF_009864975.1 Pseudonocardia sp. SID8383 | reverse complement strand
CCCGCGCGGCCCGGGCCAGCAGCAGCACCCGCAGCCCGGCTGCGGTGCGCGCCTCCACCCGGTCGGCGACGGCGTCCGGGTCGTCCAGGTGCGGTGCGAGCGCGTCCGGGGCGCCGAGCACGAACGCCTCCCCGCCGGTGGTGACCTGCCCGGACCAGCGCAGCGACGAGGTGAACGCGACCTCGTCGCGCAGCTCCCACGGCGTTCCGGGCAGCGCCGCGGCGAGCGCGGCGGAGGTGAGGTTCGGGTCGGACACCGTCGCCGCGAACCGCGCGAGCACCGGCCCCGGGTCGGTCCCGTCGAGCGGGTCGAGCCCGTCCAGGCGCAGCGCGCCGGTGGTCAGGGTGCCGGTCTTGTCGGTGGAGACGACGTCGACGTGGGTGACCGCCTCCACCGCGTTGACCTGCTGCACCAGGGCGCCGCGCCCGGCCAGCCGGGCCGCGCCGCGGGTGTAGGCGACGGCGATCAGGAAGAACAGGCCGTAGGGGACCAGCCCGGACAGCACCGCGGTGATCTGCACGACCCGCAGCAGCGAGAACCCCTCCAGGAACGCCTGGGCCAGGATCGCGCCGCTCATCAGCACGACCAGCACCATGGTCAGCCGGACGACGAAGTCGATGCGCCGCTGCAGCGGTGTCGCCTCGGTGGTGTCCGCGCGGGCCTGCAGCGTCAGCCGGCCGGCGTAGCTGTCGGCGCCGACGGCGGTCGCGCGCTGGCGGGCGGTGCCCGCGACGCAGTGGCTGCCCGAGCGCAGCAGGTCGCCGGGGGTCCTGACGACCGGGTCGGACTCGCCGGTGAGCAGCGACTCGTCGGCCTCGGCCCGCCCGGTCAGCACCGGCCCGTCGACGACGACCTGCTCGCCCGCCCGCACCACCAGCACGTCCCCGGAGACGACGTCGGCGGCCGGCACCCGCTGCTCGGAACCGTCCCGCACGACGGTGACCTCCGCGGCGTCGAGCAGCTGCAGCCGGTCCAGCTTCCGCTTGGCCCGCATCTCCTGCACCGCCCCGACGACGGCGTTGACCAGGCCGAGCCCGACGCTGGTCAGGGCGTCGCCGTAGCGGCCCAGCACCAGCAGGACCAGGCCGATCGCGAACAGGATCGTGTTGTAGGAGGAGAAGACGTTGGTACGCAGGATCCGCCCGTAGCCGCGCGTCCCCGCGGTGACCGGCGCGTTCGCCCGGCCCGCCCGGCGCGCCGCGGCGACCTGCGCCGCACTCAGCCCCTCGTCGGCCGCCGCCTCCACGATCCCGGCCGCCACGCCGTCCCCTCCCCGCCGTCGGTCCCGTGCGTGGCGATCATGGCAGGCCCCGATGTGTGCCGACTGTGCGTGGGCTGAGGGCTCACCAGCGTTCCAGGCCCCCGCGCTTGACGAGCTGGGCGGCGATCACGTTGCGCTGGATCTCGTTGGTGCCCTCCCCGACGATCATCAGTGGGGCGTCGCGGAAGTACCGCTCGACGTCGAACTCGGTCGAGTAGCCGTAGCCGCCGTGGATACGCACCGCGTCGAGGGCGACCTCCATCGCGGTCTCGGAGGCGAACAGCTTCGCCATGCCCGCCTCCATGTCGCACCGTTGTCCGGACTCGTACCTCCGGGCGGCGTGCAGGATCAGGCTCCGTGCGGCGGTGATCTTCGTGGCCATGTCGGCGAGGTGGTTGCCGACCGACTGGTGCTGCCAGATCGGCTTGCCGAACGACTCGCGTTCCTGGGCGTAGGCCAGGGAGTCGGCGAGGGCGGCGTCGGCGACGCCGAGTGCGCGCGCGGCGACCTGGATCCGGCCGGTCTCCAGGCCCTTCATCATCTGGGCGAAGCCGTGTCCGGGCTCGCCGCCGAGCACCGCGTCGGCGGGGACGGCCATGTCGGTGAACACCAGCTCGCAGGACTCGACGCCCTTGTAGCCGAGCTTGGGCAGGTCCTTGGACACGGTCAGGCCCGGTCCGTGCTCGACGAGCAGCACCGAGATGCCGCGGTGGCGCGGCTCGGCCGCCGGGTCGGTCTTGCACAGCAGCGCGATCAGCCCCGAGCGCCGCGAGTTGGTGATCCACGTCTTGGCCCCGTTCACCACCCAGCCGTCGTCGGTGCGACGGGCATGGGTCGTCATCGCCTGCAGGTCCGAGCCGCCGCCGGGCTCGGTCAGGGCCATCGTCGCGCGCAGCTCACCGGTCGCCATCCGCGGCAGGTAGCGGTCCTGCTGCTCGCGGGTGCCGAAGGCGACCAGCAGTTTCGCGACGACGGTGTGCCCGCCCATCGCGCCGGCCAGGCTCATCCAGCCACGGGCCAGCTCGGCGGTGACCAGGGCGTAGCAGGGCATCGACACCGGGGCCTCGCCCCACGGCTCGGGGACGGCGAGCCCGAAGATCCCGAGCTGCTTCATCTGCTCGATGAGCTTCTCGGGATAGGTGTTCGCGTGCTCCAGTTCCCGCACCACCGGGCGGACGTCTCGGTCGACGAAGTCGCGCACCGTCTCCACGACGGCCTGTTCCTCGGTGGTCAGTTCACCCGTGCCCGCTCCCATGTGTGTGAGCATCGGTCATCGGCGGGGCCGGCGCGAGAGCGGGAGACCCGTCGTGCGCGACGGAACATCGGCGGTGCCCGCACCGTTGTAGCCGTCGAGACCCGACACAGGGAGGTTCAAGCCTGATGACCGAGACCGCGATCCTCGCCGGTGGGTGCTTCTGGGGTGTCCAGGAGCTGCTCCGCGAGCGCCCGGGCGTCGTGTCCACCCGGGTCGGCTACTCCGGCGACCCGAACACCCCGAACGCGACCTACCGGCGCCACGGCGACCACGCCGAGGCCGTCGAGATCGTCTTCGACCCGGAGCGGATCTCCTACCGCGAGATCCTGGAGTTCTTCTTCCAGATCCACGACCCGTCGACGAAGGACCGGCAGGGCAACGACATCGGCCGCAGCTACCGCTCCGCGATCTTCTACACGAGCGAGGAGCAGAAGGCGGTCGCCCTGGACACCATCGCCGACGTCGACGCGTCCGGGCTCTGGCCGGGCCGCGCGAGCACCGACGTGGAGCCGGCCGGTGACTTCTGGGAGGCCGAGCCGGAGCACCAGGACTACCTGCAGAAGTTCCCCTACGGCTACACCTGCCACTTCCCGCGCCCCAACTGGGTGCTGCCGCGGCGGGCGGCCAGCACGAGCTGACCTGTAGCGACACCGCTCACGAGCGGGTCAGGACGACCACCGGGCGGCCCGGTGACCTCCCGGACGATCTCCGGGTCGTCACCGGGCCGTCGGTGTCTGCGCCGGACGGGGCTAACGGCGGTGCCACGGACGGCGAGGTCGCGGTGGACGGACGCGGGGTCGCCCGCGTCGCTCCTCCGCGCAGATCGGACCCCGCCGATGACCTACCCGCAGCACCCGTCGGACCCGCGCCGGCTCCACCCCGCCGGCCCGCAGCCGGTCGGACCCCCGTCCTCCGGTGACGTCGGGTACGGCGCCCCGACCGGCCGCGTTGCTCCAGGACCGCAGCCGTACCCGGCCCCCGTTCCGTACAGCGGCCCTGGCACGGGGCTGGACCCGTGGCGCCCCGGCGAGCTCGCGGCGCCGCCGCATGCCCCGGTCGGGCTGGCGATGAAGCGCCGCAACCCGGTCGCGGTGTGGCTCGGCCTGCCGCTGATCACCCTCGGCATCTACGGGCTCGTCTGGTACTACAGGATCCACCGCGAGATGGCGGAGTTCGACCCGCGCCGCCAGGTGCCCGTCGCCGGGCCGCTGCTGGTGCTGCTGTTCCTGGGCTGGACGGTCGTGGCGCCGCTCGTGTCGTTCTACAACACGGGGCAGCGGATCGCCGACAGCCAGCGCTCCGCGGGCCTGCCCGTCACCTGCAGCCCGGTCGTCGGGCTGCTGCTGTGCTTCGTGTTCGGCCTGCAGACCCTCTACTACCAGACCGAGCTGAACCGGGTCGTCGACGCCTACCGGGCGCCCGAGGGCACCAGGATCGTCCTCCCGGGCTGACCCGCGGACCGGGTCGGTGCAGCTCAGACGCGGCCGTGGGCCTCCGCGCGGTGCCTGCGCTCCACCGACCCGTTCACGACCTGCACCTTGTCCCCGACCTGCAGGGTGTCGAAGAACCGCTTCGCGTCGCGGGCGCCGAGCTTGACGCACCCCGCCGACTCGCGGCTGAGGTCGCCGCCGTGGAAGGCGATCCCACCGTCGGCGAAGAACACCGACCACGGCATCCGCGCCGGGCGGCCGTCCGGGCCGGGGAACTCGCCGCTGCGGTGGTCGGCCTCCTTGCGGTACACCCGGAACGAGTGCCCGACGGGGGTGGCCTTCCCCTCGCCCCCGGTGGTGACCCGGAACGGTCCGCCGGTGACCTTCCCGTCGCGGACCAGCCACGCCTGCCGCGTCTCGAGGTCCACGCACGCCCGCACCGACGCCGCGCACGGGGTCCCGGGGGCGGCGGGCTCGGCGTGCGCCTGCTTCGCGACCCGGCTCTGCTCCGGGTCGGCGGTGGCGATCGCGGTGCCACCCAGCCCCACCCCGGCCACGAGCACGAGCCCGGTCACCAGAACGCCACGACGGCGACGGAGCCGCTCGGTCCGGGACATGCCCACCTCCACGTCACAGATCACCCACCCGGGTGACATCGGGGCAGACGCCCGTCCGGGTGCCGCGGTTGCCCGGGCGAGCCCCGTGGCGGCGAGTGGGCTGCGGTGCACGGCGAACGGGTGGAGGGCGGGCCCGGCGGCGGATCGCTGCGCGGCCGACCGCCCGGGTACGGGAGGGGACCGCACGGCGTCCGAGGGCGTGATCTCCGTCCCGCAGGGATGTCACGGGGCGATAACGGGGGTAGTCCTCGGTGATCGCCTCCTCACCCGCGGTGGTGGGGAGGACCCGTCGTGACCGACCCCAGGAGGAACGATGCGCGCAGCCGACCGGCCGGGCTCCGAGCCGGGACCCGCTGACCGGCTCCGTCGTCGGGCGTCCCGTCGCGAGGACCTGCTCGCCGTGCTGCTCGGGCTGCTGGCCGCCTGCGGGCTGGTCGTGGCGTGGCTCGCCGGTGCCGCGGCCCACGGGTCGGTCCTGGAACGGGGCGCGGTCGAGGCCCGCCAGCGCGTGCCGGTCGCCGCGACGGTCACCGCGCGGGCGAGCGCGGTGGGTGACCTGCAGACCGGCCAGCAGTCGCTCACGCTGAGCTGGACCGGCCCCGACGGGCAGCCGCACTCCGGCGGCAGCACGCTGCCCGGCCTCTACGACGTCGGCGACCGGGTGCCGGCCTGGGTCGGCACCGACGGCCGGCTGGCGCCGCCGCCGTCGACCCCCGCCGACGCCGTCACGGTCGCCGTCGCGGCCGGGTTCATCACCGCCGTGATGTGGGCCGCCGTGGTGTGGGTCGCCGGGCGGCTGGTCTTCGCCTGGAACGGGCGCGCGTTCGCCCGTGCCTGGGAGGAGGACTGGGCGGCTGTCGAGCCCGGGTGGTCGGGCCGTCGCACCCCCTGATCCGGGCGCCCGGGCCGGACCGGGGTCAGAACCTCAGCCGGCGCACCCGCTCGGGGTGGACCACCAGCCGCACCTGGTCCTCGGCGAGGATCGCCGCGAGGTCCGCGGCGCGCGCGGGGTCGTCGAGGTCCCAGTAGCGCTGCGCCAGCCGCTGCGCCAGCGCGTGTGCCCCGTCGGTCTCGACGGTCGTGGAGCCGTCGACCGCGATCCAGCGCTCGCGTTCCCCGACCGGCGCGGCGACGACGAGCGAGGCCCGCGGGTCCGCCCGCCTGCGGCGGATGTGCAGCGACTCCGGTCCGGTGAACAGCTGCACGGTGCCGTCGTCGGTCGCCTCGAACCAGACCGGGCGGGGTTGCGGCGGCACCGGGCCGCCCGCGACGCTCAGGAAACCGTGCAGCGGGCGGGCGAGGAAGACGCGGTCGTCGTCGGTGAGTGCGGTGCGGCTGTCGGTGCTGGGCATGGGTCCACGACACCACCCCAGCGCGGACGACGACATGGGTGAGACGCCGGAACTCCTGTCCGTTCGTCTAATCTCGGTGCGGTGGACCCCTTCGGTGACCTCGTCCGCGGGCTGCGGTCGTACGGCTCGCTGTTCGGCAGCACCACCCTGACCCCGCCCTGGTCGCTGCACTTCGTCGACGGCGCACCGCTGACCCTGTGCGCGATGCTCACCGGCGCGGGGTGGATCCTCGTCCCCGGTGCCGACCCGGTGCGGCTGGCCGCGGGGGAGACCGCCGTCGTGCGCGGCCCGGCCGGTTTCCACGTGGTCGACGAGGTCGGCACCCCGGCCGAGCCGATCGTCTGCGGCGTGGACTGCGCGACGCCCGAGCAGGGCGGCACCCGCCACCGGCTCGGCTGGCACGACCCGGCGCCGGCGCCGGGCAGCGACGCGAGCACCCTGATCACCGGGGCCTCTCCGGCCGGGGGCGAGGTCGGCGCCCGGCTGCTCGACGCGCTCCCTCCGGTGCTGCGGGTCGGTGCCGGGGGCAGCGGGGACACGGTGCTCGACCATGTCGCCGCCGAGGTCGCCGTCGACGCCCCCGGCCGGCAGGTGGTGCTCGACCGGCTCCTGGACTGGCTGCTGGTCTGCACCCTCCGCGAGTGGTTCGACCGGCCCGACGAAGGCCGACCGCGGTGGTGGACGGCCCAGCACGACCCGGTGGTCGGGCGGGCGCTGCGGCTGCTGCACGCCGACCCCGCGGCGGCCTGGACCGTCGCCGGGCTCGCCGCCGCCACCGGTGTGTCCCGGGCGACGCTGGCCAAGCGGTTCAGCGACCGGGTGGGCGAGCCGCCGCTGACCTACCTCACCGGCTGGCGGATGACCCTGGCGGCGGACCTGCTCCTCGCCGAGCCCGGCGCGACGCTGGCCGGGATCGCGCGCCGGGTCGGGTACGCCGACCCGTTCGGCTTCAGCGCGGCCTTCACCCGGGTCCGCGGCGTCACCCCGAGCGCGTTCCGCCGGGGTGAGCGGCAGGGCGGACGGCACGGTGACCGGATGGGTACTCCGGACGGGGTGAGCGGCTAGCCTGCGGCGCCGTGACGACCCCGCCGACGGTCCGGCTGGCCAACCTCGACCTCAACCTGCTCGTCTCCCTGCGCGAGCTGCTGCGCGAACGCAATGTCACGCGCGCCGCCGCCCGCATCGGCATCTCCCAGCCCGCCGCCAGTGCGGCCCTGTCCCGGCTGCGCCGCCACTTCGACGACGACCTGCTGTCCCGCCACCCCGGCGGCTACGTCCTCACCCCGCTCGCCGCCCAGCTCGTCGAGCAGGTCGAGGGCGTCTGCTCGGCCGCCGAGCGGCTGTTCGGCACCGGCCACGGCTTCGACCCGTCGAGCGCCCGGCGCGGGTTCACCCTGCTCGTCGCCGACTACACCGTCGCCGTGCTCGGGCCCGCGCTGTCCGCGGCGGCGGCCCGGCGCGCCCCCGGCATCGAGCTGCGGCTGCGGCTGGTCCGCGAGTCGTTCTCCGCCGACATCGGCGAGACGATCCGGCTCATCGACGGCCTCATCGCCCCGCCCGCCGCCCGCTTCGAACGGCCCGAGCTGCGCTCCACCGCCCTGTTCGACGACCGCTGGGTCTGCGTCGTCGACGCCGACAACCCGGTGGCCGCCGGGCCGGACCCGACCCTGGACCTCGACGAGCTCGCCGCGATGCCCTGGGTGGTGCCGTTCGCCCCGGACCGCGGCATGTCGGCGGCCGCGCCGATGACCCGCCAGCTCGCCCGGCTCGGCGTCGAACCCGACATCAAGGTGCGGGTGGAGAGCTACCTGTCGGTGCCCTACCTGGTCGCCGGGACCGACCGCGTCGCGCTGCTGCAGGAGCGGCTCGCCCGCCAGGTCGCCGACCGCCTCGGGCTGGTCGTGCTGCCCTGCCCGGGCGATCCCGGACCGATCCGCGAGCGCCTCTGGTGGCACACCGACCTCGACCCGGACCCGGCCCACCGGTGGCTCCGTGAACTCATCGTCGAGCTGTCGGCCACCCTGTAGAGCTGCGACTATTCGTCCGGTCGATGGTCCGGCAGGCGAACGTTCTATTTCCGGGGCGGCGCGCGCCGTTCCTAGTGTGTGAGCCATGCCTCACCCGCTGACGCCCCTGCCGGTCCACGCCGTGATCCGGGACGCCCCACTGCGCGCCGGCGACCCGGCCGAGCACGCGGTGACCGCCGACGTCTGCATCGTCGGCTCCGGCATCGCCGGGCTCTCCGCCGCCGTCGAGTCCGCCCGCCTCGGCCGCGACGTCGTCCTCGTCGACGCCGGCCCCGTCCTCGGCGGGCAGATGGTCAACTCGCTGATCGGGCTGTTCTGCGGGGTCTACGGCAACGGCCCCGAGTTCCGGCAGCTGACCCACGGCCTGTTCGACTCCCTGTTCCCCGACCTCGAGGCCGGCGGCGACCTGTTCCGCCGTACCGGCCACACCCTCACCGTCGGCTACGACGAGGTGCGCCTCGGCCGCTGGGTCGAGGACACCGTCCGTGCCCACGGCATCCGGGTCCTCACCAACGCCACCCTCACCGGCGTCGAGCGTGACGGCGACCGTGTCCTCGGCGCCCGCTTCGCCACCCGCTACGGCGCGGTCGACGTCACCGCGGCCGGGTTCGTCGACGCCAGCGGCGACGCCGCGCTCGCCTGGGCCGCGGGCCTGGAGTGCCGCCTGCCCGACCGGGAGATCTACGGCAGCCAGCAGCTCGTCGTCGAGCACCTGGACACCGGTGCCGCGCCGGAGCCCGGCGAGCTCGCCGCCCGGGTCGCGGCCAAGGCCGACCAGTACGGCCTGCTCCGTCGCGACGGCCTCGCCTTCTACTTCCCCGGCCGCGACACCGCGGTGCTCAACATGACCCACATCGAGGCGCCGCTGGACCCGATCGCCGCCGCCGAGGCCCAGCTGGAGGGCAAGGCCCAGGCCGACCGGGTCGTCGAGTTCCTGCGCGCGGAGTTCCCCGAGGTGTTCGGCAAGGCCACGGTGCGCTCCTACGGGCTGCCCGGCCGCCGCCAGACCCGCTGGATCGCCGCCGTCCACCAGCTCACCGTCGACGAGGTCCGCGCCGGGACCCGCTTCGACGACGCCGTCGCCCGCACGGCCTGGCCGATCGAGCTGCACGACAGCCCCGACGGCTACGTCTGGGAGACCTTCGACGCCGACCACCTGCACTACGTGCCGCTGCGCTCGATGCTGCCGCCCGCCGCGTCGAACCTGGTCGCCGCGGGCCGTTGCATCGACGGGGACGCCGCGGCGCTGTCGAGTGTGCGCGTCATGGGGCCGTGCGCGGCGATGGGCCACGCCGCCGCGCACGCCCTGGACCTCGCCGGACCGCAGGGCAGCCTGCACGACGTGCCCGCCGACGCCCTGACCGACCGGATCCGGGAGAACGTCGAGGACTGACCCGTCCCACCGCCACCACCACGAGGAGACAGGCAACGATGCCCGGAGGCGCCCCGTGATACTCACCGACGACGACCGCAGGATGCTCGACGGGGCCGAGGGGCCCGCCGTCGCCGCCGCGATGGACCTGCTCACCCGCTACGCCGAGGCACTGGACGCCGAGCGGCTCTGCTCGGTCCGCAACGTGGCCGGGACCGCAACCCAGCCCTCCCCGCTCAAGGCCCGCCTGGTCGCCGAGGGCGGCTGGGACCGCGCGTTCTCGGTGATCAACCTCGACAGCGACACCACCCACGAGATCCCGCCGATGGCGGTGCCCACCTGCCAACTCCAGCAGGGCTTCGGCGCCGACGCGGCCGCCGTCGCGCCCTACCCGGCGCAGTTCGTGGAGCTGCAGGCCGACGCCGAGACCTTCTACGGCCGTCGCGGCGTCTCCATCCTCGCCACCTGCACGCCGTACCAGGTCGGGAACCTCCCGGTCCGCGGCGAGCACTGCGCCTGGATGGAGTCCTCCGCGGTGGTCTACGCCAACTCGGTGCTCGGCGCCCGCACGAACTGCGAGGGCACCGCGTCGACCGGCGCGGCCAGCCTCACCGGGCGCATCCCGTGCTGGGGCAACCACCACGACGAACACCGGCGCGGCACCCACCTGGTCCGGGTCGACACCCCGGTCGGCGGGTTCCTCGACTGGGGCCTGCTCGGCTACTTCACCGGCGACGTCGTGCAGGAGGCCCGCCCCGTCGTCACCGGGGACCTCGCGCTGCCCGACCTCACCGACCTGAAGCACTTCGGCGCCGCGGCCGCGTCCTCCGGCGGGGTCGAGATGTACCACGTCCCCGGCGTCACCCCCGAGGCACCGACCGTCGAGGCCGCGTTCAGCGGCAACCTCCCGGCCGACGCGGTCGTCTACGGCGCCGCCGAGCGGGCCGCCACCTACGCCCGGCTCAACGACCAGGGCACCAGCGCGTGCGTCGACTTCGTCCTGCTCGGCTGCCCGCACGCCTCGCTCGACCAGATCCGCGACGTCGCCCGGCTCCTCGACGGCCGCAGGCTGCACGACGGCACCTCGTTGTGGATCATGGCGCCGCGGGCGCTGGCCGCGGTGGCCGAGCGCAGCGGCTACACCGCCACCATCGAGGCCGCCGGCGCGAAGGTCCTCACCGACTCCTGCCCGGCGATGTCCCGCCTGGCCCCGCCCGGGACCCGGGTGTTCGCCACCGACTCCGCCAAGCAGGCCCACTACCTGCCCGCGATCCTCGGGATCGAGGCGTGGTTCGGCACCACCGAGGACTGCGTGCAGGCCGCGACCACCGGCCGCTGGTCGGGTGAGCTGCGATGACCGCGACGGTCGGGACCGTCCTGCGCGGACGGACCGTGGTGCCCGGCGTGGTCACCGGCGAGGCGCTGGTGTCCCCCGAGACCATCTCCGGCTGGGGCGGCATCGACCCGGCGACCGGCACGATCGTCGAGGCCCGGCACGCCCTGCAGGGCGTCTGCTTCACCGGGAAGATCCTCGTGTTCCCCGGCGCCAAGGGGTCCTCGGGCTGGTCGGCCTTCTTCCAGAGCACCCGGCTCCTCGGCACCGCCCCGCTCGGGATGGTCTTCACGGTCACCACGACGAAGGCCGCGCTCGGCGCCGTCGTCACCCGGGTCCCGGCCCTGGCCGACCTCGACGCCGACCCGGTGCAGGTCCTGCGCACCGGCGACCGCATCCGGCTCGACGCCACCGCGGGCACGGTCGAGCTGCTGGCCAGGGCGGGGGAGGGGACGTGAGGCTCGCCGTGCTGCCCGCCGACGAGCTCGCCCCCGGCGAGCACCGCGTGGTGCGGGTCGGCACCCGCTCGATCGGCGTCTTCCGGGTCGGCGACGACTACTACGCCCTCGCCGACCACTGCCCGCACCAGGGCGGCCCGCTGTGCCGCGGCTCCGTCGCCGGGGCACCGGTGGCGACCGGCCCCTCGGACGTGCGGCTCGACGAGGGCCACGTGCTCGTCGCCTGCCCCTGGCACGGCTGGGAGTACGACGTGCGCACCGGCCGCTCCTACCAGCCCGGCGACGCGCCCGCCCGCAGCCTCCCGGCGTCGGTCGAGCCGGGCCCGCCGGGCATGACACCCGGTCCGTACACCGCCGAGACCTTCGAGGTGACCGTCGAGGACCGCTGGGTGGTCGTCGACACCGGCCGCCGTCCCACCACCGAGGAGGCGTCATGACCAGCACCGCACCCGTCACCGGCCGGGCCCCCGCCCGGCGTCGCGCCCGGACCCCGATCGTCGACGCCGACATCCACCCGGTCGTCACCGCCGACCGGCTCGCGGCCGCGCTGCCCGAGCCCTGGCGGCGCCGGTTCCGGCG
>NZ_WWFY01000004.1:0-15101 GCF_009864975.1 Pseudonocardia sp. SID8383 | reverse complement strand
CAGTCCGGCCGCCGCGGCCTCCAGGGCGCCGGCGTCGCGCGCGAACAACGCCACCCGGACGCCCTCGCCCGCGAGGGCCTGCGCGGTCGCCAGCCCGATGCCGCGGCTCCCACCGGTGACGATCGCCCGGCGCCCGTTCAGTTGCAGATCCATGATTCCCACCGTGCCGCAACGATGGCGGGACCGCAGGCGTCTACGGTGTGCGGGTGGCTGAGCCGATCGACTCCGTGCTGGTGGTCTTCAACCCTGGTAGTACGGGGGACGCCGACGTGCTCGCCGAACAGCTGCGCGACGAGCTCGGCTCCGCCCGGCCCGAGCTGGCCGTGCGGCTGGTGCCCACCGAGTACGCCGGGCACGCCCGCGTCATCGCCCGCGAGGCCGCGTCCGCCGGCGGGCGCCCGCTCATCGTGTCGGCGTCCGGCGACGGCGGCTACAACGAGGTCGTCAACGGGATCATGGACGTCCCGGGCACCGACGCCTCGGCCGCCGTCCTCGCCGCCGGGAACGCCAACGACCACGACCGCGTCACCGCACGCCGTCCGCTGGTCGAGGCGATCCTCGACGGCCGCCCCGAGCCGATGGACCTGCTCGAGATGCACCGCGACGACGACCCGCCGCACTACGCGCACTCCTACATCGGGTTCGGGCTCACCCCCGTCGTCGCGCTGCAGATCGAGAAGGGCGGCAAGGGCAGCATCCGCGAGGTGATCACCACGGTGCGAGCGTTCTGGGCGTTCACCCCGTTCGAGGTCGAGTTCTCCCGCGGCGACCGGCGCCGGATCGACAACCTGGTCTTCGCCAACATCGGTGAGATGGCCAAGGTCGCCGAGCTGTCGGCCACGAGCCGTCCCGACGACGGCCGGTTCGAGGTCGTGCTGCTGGAGCACCGTCCGAAGTGGAAGCAGCTGTGGGTGGCGGCCCGGGCGGCGTTCTCCGGGCTCGGCCGTCAGCCCGCGACCTCGGACTTCCGGTTCACCGCGTGCGGGCCGATGCCGGTGCAGATCGACGGCGAGGTCGACGAGGTCGCCGGCGGCACCGCGATCCGCGTCCGCTGCGCGGCCGGGGCACTCAACGTCGTGCGCTGACCCCGCCGTGCTCACGGGGCGAGCGTGAACTCCACCGCGCCGAGGTAGTCGCCGAAGCTCGCCCGCACCCGGGCGCCGCGGTGCACGGGCATCGGGACGGTCGTCGTCCCGGTGGTGACGACCGCGCCCGCCTCGAGCCGCAGGCCGTAGCCGGGCAGGACGTCGGCGAGCCACGCCAGCGCGACCCACGGGTCCCCGAGGACGGCCGCGCCGGATCCGGCCGCCTGCTCGTCGTCGACCTGCAGGGCGGTCGGGGTCGCGGCGAGGTCGAGATCGAGGGCGCCGGGGAGCTCCGGGCCCAGCACGAACCGGCCGGCGCACGCGGCGTCGGCCATCAGCGACGGCGCCCCCGCCGCGACGAAGTCGGTGAACCGCGACTCGGGCAGCTCCACCGCCCCGTGCACGGCCGCGACCGCGGCACGCAGCTCCTCACGGGTCGCGTCGGCACCCACCGGCGCACCCATCACGAACGCGAACTCCGCCTCGGCGACGGCCATGTGCAGGTCGTCGGAGGGCACCACGTCACCGGGGGAGTGCCGGAACCGCTCGAACAGCGCCCCCGGCAGCGGGGTGTCCACCCCGATGTGGGCCTGCCCGGCGGGCGCGGTCGCCGCGAGCTTCCAGCCGTAGGACGGCCCGGCCCGCTCCGACAACCTGCTCTGCGCGGTGAATCCCTCGGCCAGGCTGCGCGGACGTAGCAGCTCCGGCAGTGCGGCCATCCGTTCGCCGGTGGTCCAGGCCTGCCACAACGCACCGGCGGTGCCGTCGGCCCGCACGAGGTCGACGGCGGTCGGGTCCATGCCCGCGGAGCTGTTCTCGGCACTCATCGGGGCGGCATCCTGCCAGGGCCGCGGGTCAGCCGTCGTCGCCGGTCCGGGCGCGCAGCACCTCGGCGACGCGGCGGACCCGGTCGTCGGCGAGCGCGTCCTCCAGCGACACCGGCAGCGGGATCCGCCAGTTCGGGTACTCGTCGACGGTGCCGGGCAGGTTCGGCTGCCGCGTCTCGCCCAGCACGTCGTAGAGGGAGGCCAGGACCAGCCGCGACGGTGCCGACGCCAGCAGCGCGTGCAACGCGACGACGATCGTGTCCTCGTCGGTCTCGTCCGGGGAGTCGAGCAGCCCCTCCGAGGTCAGCAACGCCAGCAGCTCGTCCCGTTCGGCTCCGGCCCTGGCCTCCTCGGTCGTCGGGTCGTCGAGGAGCCCCAGCTCGGCGCGCACCCGCACCTGCTCACCGGCCAGGAACCCGGGCGCGGTCGGCAGGTCGTGGGTGGAGATCGTCGCGACCGACCGCTCGGGCCAGCGACGCGGCGGGCGGAGCGGGCCGTCGTCGCCTCCGGTCACCGGATCGGGGTCGCGGGAGAACCACAGCACCGTCGAGCCCAGCAGGTTCCGCTCGGCCATGTCCTCGCGGATCCGCGGGATCACCGTGCCCAGGTCCTCGCCGACGACCAGCGCGCCCGCGCGGTGGGCCTCCAGCAGCAGCACCGCGAGCATCGCGTCGGCGTCGTAGTGGACGTAGGTGCCGCGGTCGGCCGTCTGCCCCGCCGGCACCCACCACAGCCGCCACAGCCCCATGACGTGGTCGATCCGCAGGCCGTCGGCGTGCGCGAGCAGCGCGCGGACCATGTCGCCGAACGCGGCGTAGCCGGTGTCGGCGAGGCGGTCCGGGCGCCACGGCGGCAGGCCCCACGTCTGGCCGCGCTGGTTGAACGCGTCCGGCGGGGCACCGACCGTCGCGCCGAGCGCGAGCACGTCCTGCAGCATCCACGCGTCGGCGCCCTCGGGGTCGCAGCCCACGGCGAGGTCGTGGATGACACCGACCGGCATCCCCGCGTCCTTCGCCGCGGCCCGGACCCCGGCCAGCTGCGCCTCGGCCTGGCGCTGCACCCAGGCGTGGAACGCGACGCGCGGCGCCAGTTCGGCACGGGCGGCGGCGACGCCGGGGGCGTCGGGACGACGCAGGTCGTCGGGCCACAGCGACCAGCGGCCGCCGTAGCGCTCGGCCAGCGCGCAGTAGGTCGCGAAGTCGCGCAGGTCGGTATCCGGGGCGCCGTCGGGGTACCCGGCGCTGCGCCACAGCGCCTCCAGCGCGGACCGCTTCGCCGCCCAGACCCGGTCGTGCGCGATCCGGTCGCCGGTCGTCTCCGGGCGCAGGGCGTCGACCTCGGCGCGGGTGGCCGCGTCCGCGGCGGCGTAGGCCGGGAGGTCGGTGACCCGCAGGCTCAGCGGGGTGGCGTAGCGGCGCGACGACGGTGTGTACGGCGACGGCTGCACCGGCGGCACCGGGGTGATCGCGTGCAGCGGGTTGAGCAGCACCGCGCCCGCGCCGTGCCCGCCGCGGATCAGCGTGGTCAGGTCGCCCAGGTCGCCGATGCCCCACGAGTCGCGCGAGTGCAGGGCGTAGAGCTGCAGCATCCAGCCCCACGTCCGCGGCGGGTCGGGCAGCGTGGGCGGCGCGACGACGACGTGGGCACGCCCGGCTGTCGTCTCGCACGCGTAGCGGCCCGGCTCCAGGCCGGCGGGGAGCTCGCCGTCGACGTCGCAGGCCCATCCCTCGTCGCCACGCGCACCGTCGACGGCGGTGAGGCGACCGCGGCCGGGCACGGCGCGGGAACGGTCGCTGCGCAGTCCGATCGTCGGCGGCAGCGCCCCGGCGCCGGCGCGCTCGCGGGCCCCGGCGAGCGACACCCGTTGCGCCTCGGGGGAGGCGACGTCGACCTCCAGCAACCCGAGGACGGTGCGGACCACCTCCGCGTCGATCGGCTGCTCGGTCCTGCTGCCGTCGAGGTACGAGGTCGCGACGCCGTACGCGTCGGCGATCTCGGCGAGCTCGGGGGTCACCGGGTCGCTGGTCATGGGTCGATCCTGGCGGATGAGCGGCCGCCCGGCCCGGCCGCCCGGGGTGATACGGGCAACCGCCGCGACCGACACGCGGGACGCCTCCGATCGCCCCCGGTCAGGGGGTCCACGGTGCTACGGTGCGTCGCCGGATGCGCCGACCGGGTCACTGTGGCCGGCCGGGCAGCGGGGCCCGGCGACGGGCACCTCCTCCCGGACCGCACCCTGTCGTGGTCGACGGTTCGCGCAGCTCCGGCAGGAGGACTTCCAGATGTCGACGTGGGCCCTGCTCGGGCTGGTTGTGGTGGTGGTGCTGGTGGCCGTCGGGATCGCCGGGTTCCTGCGGTGGGGGCGGGGCCGGGAGGACGACGTCGCGTCGTCCGAAGGGGACCGTCCGCGCACCGTCGCCGATCTCGTCGACCGCCGCGCCCGCGGCCTCGACGACGGGCCCGGCAGGCCCGCGCCCGACCCGTCTGCGCCCCCGGCTTCTCCGACGCTTCCGGTCGACGATGCCCCGGAGCCCGTGGTCGACGAGGATCCGGCCGCTGACCCTGAGGTCGTCGGGTCCGACGCCGCGGTGGACGACGGTCCCGACGACACGGTCTCCGCGACCACGCCCGTCGCCGCGGTCCGTCCGCAGCAGGAGCGCCCGCGGCCCCCCGCCGCGGAGGACACCGCCCCGGACGTCGGGCCGTCGTCGTCGGCGCCCGACATCACCGATGCGGTCGGCGCGGCCGATCCCACCGACGAGCTGCCGGCGGTCCCACGGGTCACGCCCGACGTGAGCGCGGGTCCGGTCGGCCCGCCCTGGTCGCGCGGGTTCAAGGACGGTAAACCGCTCGAGCCCGTCGAGGCGTCGCCGGCCCGGCCGACCCCGGCCCCGACGCCCTTCGTGCGACGACGGCCGGTCGCGGACCCCGCTGCCCGTACCGCCGACGAGGCGACCGCGGCCACCGGTACCGGCCCGGACAGCTCGGCGCCCGACATCAGCACGCCCACCTCCGGGACCGCGGTCGTGGGCGATGCGTCGACGACCGCGTCCGAGGCGCCCGCCGCCGCCTCGACCGGCGTCACCGGGTCCACCGGCGTCACCGGGGACGTCGCGTCCGTCGGGGACACCGCCTCCGCCGGGGACACCGCCTCCGCCGGGGACACCGCCTCCGCCGGGGACACCGCCTCCGCCGGGGAGGAGGCGGACGAGTCGGTCGACGAGGCCCCGCCCGCCGCCACGACCCACTCCCGCGCGCCCTTCGACCCGGACCTGGTCCGGCGGGTCACGGCGCTGCCGTCGGAGCGCACGTCGGTCCGCGCCCCGGCCGACCCGGACACCGAGCGGGAGTTCCGCGAGGCCCGGGACCGCATCTCGACCCCGCACACCTGGGCGGGCCGCGTCCCCGAGCAGGCCGGCGCCCCCGAGACGGCCGGCGACACCCCGCCGGTGAGCCGGATCCCGTCGATCGGGCTCGCCGCCACCGGCGCCCGAGCCGCCCGCGAGACCGGTGACAACCCCGAGCCGCCGCCCCGTCCCGCCCCGCGGGTCCTGCGGTCGGCGCATCCCGGGAGCGGACCGCGGCACCTCGCCCCGCCGCTGCGCGGGACGTCCGGGAGCGACAGCGGGCCCCACGAGGACACCGCTTCCCCCGAGGACACCGCTTCTCCCGAGGACACCGTCGGGTCCGGCAGGACCGGGGACGCCGGTTCTCCGACGGGCTCCGGCGGCACGGTGACCACCGACCGCACCGCCGGTGCGGTCGACGCCGTCGACGTCCGTGGTCCGGCCGGGCACACCGACGCCTCCGTGCCGGACACCGGCGAGCGCGAGGCCCCGACCGGGGGTGCGGCCGGAGCCGAGACGACCGACGACGCCACGTCGGACGAGGCCACGACGGACGACGTCCCGGACCCCACCACCCCGGAGCGGGCCACCACCGCGCCGGAGGCCGAGGAGACACCCGTGCACGCCGGCCCGACCACCGCCACCCGCCCCGACCGCGCCGAGGACGTCTCCCTGTCCGTGCTCCGGACCGGGCCCGCGCCGTCGGCGATCGTGCCCGACACGGCACCACAGGAGATCGAGGTCCGCGTCGTCGACGCCACCGACGCCCCGCTGCCCGGCGTCGAGGTCGCGCTGCGCGACCGCTCCGGCGGGCCGATGGGCTCCGCCACCACCGACGCCGACGGCACGGCGCACGTCACGGCGCCGGGCGCCGGGGCGTTCGTCGTCGTCGCCCGCGCCGACGGATACCTGCCCGGCGTCGCCACCTGCACCGTCGGCGACGACGCCGCCGACACCACCCTGCGCCTGGCCGCTGCCGCCGCCGTCCACGGCTCGGCGCCCGCGGGCACCGGCGTCGTGCTCTCGCAGGACGGCGAACCGGTCGCCTCGACGACCGCCGCGGCGGACGGGACCTACCGCCTCGCCGACCTCGACCCCGGTCGCCACCTGCTGGCCGCGGGCGACGGCCCGGGCGTGGAGGTCGACCTCGTCCCCGGCGCCGACGAGCGGCGGGACCTGGCGGGCTCGTGACCGGCACCACGGAGGTCCACGGCCGGCTCCCCGGCGTCGGCGGTGTCGAGCTGTTCTGGCAGGGCCGCCTCCCCGAGGGCGACCCGAGCGGCGTCCTGCTGGTCAGCCACGGCATCGGTGAGCACTCCGGCCGCTACGACGCCGTCGTCGACACGCTGGTCCCGGACGGCTGGGCCGTGTACGGCCTCGACCACCGCGGCCACGGCCGCTCCGGCGGCACCCGGGTGCACGTCCGCCGCTACGACGACCTGCTCACCGACTTCGAGACGTTCCGCCGCGAGACGATCGCCCGCCACCCCGGCGTCCCGGTGTTCCTGCTCGGGCACAGCCTCGGCGGCCAGATCGCGCTCGCCTACGCGCTGCGCCACCAGAACCGCCTCGACGGGCTCGTCCTGTCCGCGCCCGCACTGGCCTCCGACGCCGTCCCGGCCGCGCTCGTGCCGCTGCTGTCGGTCGTCGCGAAGGTCCTGCCCACGGTCCGCCCGGTCGGGATCGACACCTCCGCGATCAGCTCGGACCCGGCTGTCGTCGCCGACTACGACGCCGACCCGCTCGTGCACCACGGCCGCCCCACCCTGGCCCTCGGCGCGGAGATCTACCGGCAGATGGCCGAGCTGCCCGTCCGGGCCGCCGAGCTGCGGGTCCCGCTGCTCGTGCAGCACGGGACCGCGGACCGGCTGACCGACCCGGCGGGCACCCGGTTGCTCGACGAGCGCTCCGGGTCCGCCGACACCACCGTGCTCTGGTACGACGGCTTCTGGCACGAGATCTATCACGAACCGGGCCGGGCGACCCCGCTCGCGGACCTGCGCGACTGGCTCGACCGGCACCGCGACGCGGCCCGCCCGGTGACCTGACCCGACCGATCCCCGCCTCACCGCGCCGGACCCGCCCGGTGGTGCGATCCTGGGGCCGGTACGGCGGAACAGGGGTGGCTCGCACGGTGGAGCGGATCGACCGGCGGACGGAGGACGAGTACGTCCCCGTCCGCGACCTGCTGGCGACGATCGACTGGTCGGCGACCCCGCTCGGCGTGCGCGACACCTGGGACCGCGAGCTCGAGGACACCATCCGGTTCATCCTGGAGAGCCGCCAGCCGCTCGTCGCGTGGTGGGGACCCGAGCTCGTCCTGTTCTACAACGACGAGTTCGCCGGGCACTGCGGGCTGCGCCACCCCGGGTCCTTCGGCATGCCCCTGAGGGAGGGCTGGCCGGAGATCACCGCGCATCTCGGGAGCCGTCTCCACGAGCTGCTCTCCGGGGACCGCGAGGGCATCTACCGCAGCGACCACCGGATCGTGCTGTGGCGCTGGGACACCCCGGAGGTCACATGGTGGACCTACTCCGCCACCCCGGTCCGCGGTCCCGACGGCGGCGTACTCGGCCTGATCGTCTTCACGGCCGAGACCACCCCGCAGGTCGTCGGAGGCCGGCGGATGGCGCTCCTGGCCGCGCTCGGCGAGGTGGCCCGGGACGCACCGACGCTGGACATCGCGGTCGAACGGCTCACCACGGTCCTGACCGACCTGCCCGACGACGTCGGCTGCGCCGTGGTGACGACGGTCGGCGCCGACCCCGGCCCGCTGGCCACCGTCCGCATCGACGCGCCGCCCGCGGGCTGGCTCCGCGACGACCTCGACCCCGACCACGCCACCGACGTCGAGTTCCTCGCCGTCGACCCGGTCGCGGTCCACGGCGATGACGGCGTCCCGGTCACCGACGTCGTCCGGGCGACGGTGCGCACCCCCGACGGGTCGGCCGGCATCGCCGTCGTCATCGGGGCGCCGCCGTTGCTGCCGCTCGACGAGGACCACCGCTCGTTCCTGCGGCTGATCGCGGGCACCGTCGGCGGCCTGCTGACCGCCGCGCTCGCCCGCGACCGCGAGCGCGACCGGCGCGACGACGCCGGGCTGATCGAGCAGGCCCGCGCCGAGTACTACGCCGGCCTCGGCGACGAGTTCCGCGACCCGCTGACCCTCGTCCTCGGACCGCTGGAGCGGCTGCGCGACCACGACGACGCCGCCGTCCGCGCCCAGGTGGAGCTCGCGCAGCGCAACGCGCAGCGGATGCTCAAGCTCGTCGACGGGCTGCTGGACGTCTCCGCGCTGCAGACCGGCAAGCACGACGGCCTGTTCGCCCCGACCGAGATCGGGAAGACCACCACCGCCCTGGTCGAGGCGTTCGCACCCGTCGTCGCCCGGGCCGGGCTGGAGCTGTCGGTGTCCTGCCCTCCGCAGGCCCGGCCGGTCTGGGTGGACCGCGACGCCTGGGAGAAGGTCGTCCTCAACCTGCTCAGCAACGCGGTCAAGTACACCCGCGAGGGCACGATCGCCGTCGACCTCGCCCAGGACGGCGAGCAGGTCGTGCTGCGGGTCTCCGACACCGGCGCCGGCATCGTCGACGGCGAGCTCGACGCGGTGTTCGACCGCTTCCACCGTCCCTCCCGGCGGCACGGCCGCAGCGGCGACGGCAGCGGCCTCGGCCTGCCGCTGATCCGCCAGCTGGTCCGTCTGCACGGCGGCACCATCGGGGTGACCAGCGAGCCCGGCGCGGGCAGCACGTTCACCGTGCGGCTGCCGCTGGGCTTCGCCCACCTGCCCCCCGAACGCCTCGTCCGGGCCCGGGTCGGGTCCCGCACCGCCCCGCAGCTCGCCGCGCCCTACGTGGCGGAGGCGCTGCGCTGGCTGCCCGACGCCCCCGAGCCCGCGGGCGCCCCACCGGTCCTCGCCCGCGGCCGCTCGGTGGACGGGTCGGTCGTCGACGGGCTGGAGGTCGACCACCGCGACCGGGTGCTCGTCGTCGACGACGACCGCGAGATGCGCGGCTACCTGCGCGACCTGCTCGTCGAACGCTGGACCGTCCGGGTCGTCGCGGATGGTGCGGCCGCACTGGAGTCCGCCCGCACCGACCCGCCGGACCTGGTCGTCGTCGACGCGGCGCTGCCCGGCAACGGCGGCATCGAGCTCCTGCGGGCGCTGCGGTCGGACCCCCGCACGGTCGGGGTGCCGGTCGTGCTGCTGTCGTCGCGGGCCGGGGAGGAGGCCGCCGTCGAGGGCTTCGCCGCCGGCGCCGACGACTACCTGGTCCGCCCGTTCTCCGCCCGCGAGCTGCTCGCCCGGGTCGCGAACCACCTGCAGCTCGGCCGTGTCCGCCGGGCCGCCGAGCTGCAGTTCCGGGCCATGGCCGACTCCACCCCGGCGCTGATCTGGGTCGACGACCCGGGCGGGCACCGGTTGTTCGTCAACCGGGGCTGGCTGGACTTCACCGGCGTCGAGGACGCGGCGCAGGAGCTGGGCCACGACTGGCGCCGCCGCATCCACCCCGACGACCGCGAGCGCTACCGCTCGGTGACCTCCGCCGCCGCCCGCGCGCACGCGCCGTTCGAGGTCGAGTACCGGCTGCTGGACCGGGCGGGCCGCTACCGCTGGGTGCTCGACCGCGGCGCCCCCGTCCGCGACGGCGAACGCTCCGCGGGCTACGTCGGCGGATGCCTCGACATCGACGTCCAGCACCGTGAGCAGCGCAGGCACCGTATCTACTCCGAGGTCGCCGAGTCCCTGGAACGGGAGATCACCCGCACCGGGCGCACCGACCAGCTCGTCCGCGCCGTCGTCGAGGACCGGCTCGCCGACATCGCCGTCGTCCACGACGCCGACGCGGTCACCGGCATCGGCACCCTCGCCGTCTCCGCGGAGCGCTCGGCGCTGGAGCCCTCGCTGTGGCGGCTCGCCCCGCTGGTCCCCGCCGACGACGACGGCCGCCCCGAGATCCTCGACGCCGCCCACCTCGACGAGGTCCTGAGCCGGCTCGCGCCCACCCAGCGCCGGGCCTGGACCCGGCTGCGCATGACCTCGGCGATGGTCGTGCCGCTGCCCGCCCGCGGACGCACCAGCGCCGTGCTGACCGTCGTCCGCACCGAGTCGGGCGACCCCTACACCGACGACGACCTGGACCTCCTGTCCGAGATCGGGCGCCGGGCCGGGCTGGCCGTCGACAACGCCCGCCTGCTGGAGCAGGAACGAGCCTCGGCCCAGCGCCTGGGCCTGCTGCACCGCGCCACCGCCAAGATGTCGGCCGCGGCGACCCCCGGCGAGGTCGCCGCGATCGCCGCGGACCACATCGTCGACCTGCTCGACGCCGACCACGCCGGGCTCTGGGAGATCCGCGGGGAGTGGCTGCAGGCGCTCACCGGCCACGGGTGGGACCGCGACATGTGGCAGCGCGCCGCGCGGATCCGGGTCGACGCGCCGCTGGCGTTCACCGAGGTGCTGTCCGGGCACGAGCCGATGTGGTTCACCACCGCGCACGAGTGGGCGACGCGCTACCCCGCGGCCATCGGCATCGAACCGGACCACGCCCAGACCATCGGCTACCTGCCGCTCGTCGCCGGCGGGCGCTCGCTGGGGGTCCTCGCCGTCGCCATGCTGACCGAGCGACGACTGTCCGACGCGGACAAGGAGGCGGCCGTCGCCGTCGCCGAGCTCGCCGCACAGGCGCTGGACCGGGCTTCGATGCTGGAAGCCGAGACCGAGGCCCGCCGGCTGGCCGAACGCCTCGGCGCGGTCGCGACCGGGCTGGCCCGGGCCACCGACCTGGAGTCGGTCGCCGAGGTCGTCGTCGAGCACGGCCGGATCTCGGTCGGGGCCGACGCGGTCGCGGTGCTCGTCGTCGACGAGGGCGGCGCGCTCTCGCTGCTCCGCGAGACCGGCTGGCCCGCCGACGGCCCGCCGATGCGCACCCCCGGCCGCGCGCACCCGCTGAGCCGCGCGGTGAGCAGTGGCGAGCCGATCTGGAACGCCGGCGGGCCCGCCGACGGCGAGGTGCTGCGCTACCCGGTCCATACCGCGGTACCGCTGATGGTCGCGGCCCGCCCGATCGGCGTCATCGGGCTGCGTTTCGAGACCGAACCGGTGTTCACCCCCGAGCAGCGCAGCTTCGTGCTGACCCTGGCCAACCAGTGCGCGCAGGCGATCGTCCGCGCCCAGCTGCACCAGGCCGAGCACGAGGTCGCGGTCACCCTGCAGCGCAGCCTGCTGCCCCAGCGCCTGCCCGACATCGAACGGCTGTCGCTGGCCACCCGCTACCGCCCCGGCACCCAGGGCACCGAGGCCGGGGGGGACTGGTTCGACGTCCTGGACCTCGGCGACGACCTGGTGGCACTCGTCGTCGGCGACGTCGTCGGCCGCGGCCCGGCGGCGGCCGCGGTGATGGGTCAGCTGCGGTCCGCGGTCGCGTCGAACCTGGTCAACGGCCAGCCCCCGGCGCGGGCGCTGGAGCAGCTCGACCAGTACGCGCTGCGGGTGCGCGGCGCGATGGCCAGTACCGTGGCCATCGCGACGATCGACACCGGCACCGGCGAGATGCGCTACGCCAGCGCCGGCCACCCGCCGCCGCTGGTCGCGGGCCCGGAGGGGGTGCGGACCCTGTCCGAGGGCCGCGGCGTGCCGCTGGGGATCTCCGGGCGGCCCCCGTTCCCCGAGGCCGTGGACCGGATGGAGCCCGGCGAGACGATCCTGCTCTGCTCGGACGGCCTGTTCGAACGCCGCAACGAGGTCATCGACGACGGCCTGGCCCGGCTGTCCGCCGCGTTCGACGAGCTGTCCGCCGCCCAGCCCCGCGACATGGCGGACACGCTGCTGCACCGCATGTCCGAGGGGACGGTCATCCCCGACGACACGGTCGTCGTCGTCGCGCGGCTCATGCCGCCGCCGCTGCGGATCGCGATCGAGGCCGACCCGAAACGGCTCGCCCCGCTGCGTCGCGCGGTGGCCGCCTGGGCCGCGCAGTGCGGGATGGGCCCGGACGCGGTCAGCGACCTGCAGCTGACCGTCGGCGAGGCCGCCACCAACTCCATCGAGCACGCCTACCTGCCCGAGGACACCGACGGGCGCGCCGGGGTCGACCTCGACCTGGCGCTGACCGCGGACGGCTCGGTCGCGGTGCGCGTCACCGACGGCGGACGCTGGCGGCCCCCGCCGCCCGACCCCGGCTACCGCGGCCGCGGCATCGCGCTCATCCGCGAGCTCGCCGGGGACGTGCACATCGATCCGTCGGACTCCGGCACCACCGTGCGGTTCCTGCTGCCCGCGATCCCGGTCGAGGTGGGCACCCCGGGCGCGGGACCGCCGGTGGAGTTCGTCGCCGGGGAACCCGAACCGGACCGCGACCGGATCGACACCCCGTCCGGTGACGGCGACGACGGCACCGTCCGGGCCCGGCTGCGTGCCGTCCCGGACGCGCACGGTGTGCGGATCGGGATCGTCGGCGACCTCGACCTCGGTGGGGTCTCGGCGATCCGGGCCCCGCTGATGGAGCACGTCGACCGCGGGCTGCCGATCACCCTGAACCTGCCGGGGGAGGCGTTCGTCAGCAGCGCCGGGATGGCCCTGCTGTCGGAGGTCGCGCGCCGGATGCGGACCAACGGCGCGGCGCTCACCCTCGTCGCACCCGCGGGCAGCCAGGCCCGCCGCTCGCTGGTGCTGTCGGGGCTCGACACCGTCATCGGCATGTCCGACGACGACGGTGCCTGACCCGCCGACCTGTCCGGACACGCGCGGGGTCCTCCCGCGGGCCGGACGGCGGGTTGAAACCGTGCCCACCGCTGTGTTGCCATCTCCGGCATGAGTCAGGCAGCGACCCTCGGACCCCTGTGGGGTACCCGTCGCGCCGACCACTTCGACCAGGGCTGTCGCCCGAGCTGAGTCCCCCGACCACGCTCGCCCGATCGTCCCCTGGAGCACCACCGTGTCCGCGCCTGCCTCCCCGCCCGCGTCCCGCCCCGCCCGCCTGCGCGTCCCGCACGCACGACCCGTCACCGCGCCCACCCCGTACGGCCTCGAGGACCTGCAGGAGCTGACCCGTGAGACCGCCGCCGAGGTGCGCTCCGGACGGCACGAGGTCGTCGTCGACCGGGAGCGCCGCTGGTACCGGCTGCTGCGCAGCGACGGCTTCGTCGACGTCTGGCTGATCAGCTGGTCCACCGAGCAGATCGCGGATCTGCACGACCACGCGGGCTCCCTCGGTGCCCTCACCGTGGTGTCGGGCTCGCTGACCGAGCGCCGCTGGAGCGGGCCGTCCGGGCTGCGCACCCGTACACTGCGTCACGGCCGCGGCGCCGGCTTCCCGCTGGGCCACGTGCACGACGTCGCCAACACCGCCGACGACCCCGCGGTGAGCGTGCACGCCTACTCCCCGCCGCTGTCGGCGATGTCCTACTACGACGTCGAGGACGTCGCGGGCACCACCGGCCACCAGCGGCTGCGCCGCACCCGCACCGAGCTCGTCGAACCCGGCCGGGGTGTCGGATGAGCCGCACCGTCGCCGATCTGCTCGCCGCCGCCCGCGCCCGGCTCGACCGGCCCGGCCCGCGGCGTGCCGCGGAGCTCACCGCCGCCGGGGCGCACCTGGTCGACACCCGGCCGGGGTGGCAGCGCCGCGAGGAGGGGCAGATCCCGGGCGCGCTGGTGATCGAGCGCAACCACCTGGAGTGGCGCCTCGACCCGACCTCCGACGCCCGGGTCCCCGAGGCCGTCGACCACGACGTCGCCTGGGTGCTGTTCTGCTCGGAGGGCTACAGCTCCAGCCTGGCCGCCGCGTCGCTGCAGGACATCGGGCTGCACCGGGCCACCGACCTCGACGGCGGCTTCCGCGCCTGGGCCGCGGCCGGGCTCCCGGTCGAGGCCGGTCAGGACGGCCCGTCCGACGCCACCCGTCCGCCGGACAGGCGCGCGTCGAGGTAGCCCGCGACCAGCGCGGTCAGCTCGTCGACGACGACCGCCCGCGCGAACCCGGGCCGCTCCAGCACGAACCCGGTGGTCAGGTGCTCGACGGTCCGCACGACCGTCCACGCCGCGGCCCGCGCCGCGTCGGTGTCCCCGGCGCCGCGGGTGAGCAGCACCGTGGTGACCAGGTCGTCGATCCGGCCGGCGAACGCGGCCCGGCGCCCGCCGGGGGAGCGCGGCAGCTGCTCGACGATCACCCGTAGCAGGTCCGGCTCCTCGCCGAAGGTGTCGAGCAGCGCCTCCAGGGTCGCGCGCACCGCCGGAGCGGTGCCCGCCCCCGGCCCGGCCGCGGCGACCGAGTCGAGGAACGCGCGCGAGACGCGAGCCTCCATCGCGTCGAGGTAGCGGTCCAGCACCTCGGTCAGCACCGCGTCCTTGTCCGGGAAGTACTGGTAGAGCGACCCGGGCGACACCCCGGCGGCGGCCGCGATCCGGTTCGTCGACGCGCCGTCGTATCCACGGGTGACCAGCACGTCCCGGCCCGCCGCGACGATCCGCTCCACCATCGCCCGGGACCGCTCCTGGCGCGGCTCGCGCCGCCGGGCCCCGCGCCCGCTCACCGGGCGCCCCGGAACGCGCGTTGAAGGCGAGCATTCGCTCGTGTCAGCATCGGTCCATGCTGGCAGAGCCGCCCGTCGCCCCGCGACGCTTCCGCAGTGCGCCCGAGCGTGCGGCGCGCATCGCCCGTCCGCTCGGCCTGGTCGCCGGGGTCCGCGACCACGATCCCGCGCTGCTCGCCGAGATCGGCCGCCGGATGCTCACCCGCGACGAGACCGGCGCCGCGCTGGCCCGCGCGATGGGACGCGACCGCGACGAGGCCGGCCGCGCCGGGACCGGCCGTGTGACCATGCGGGCGTTGCACACCGCGCTG
>NZ_WWFY01000369.1:0-249 GCF_009864975.1 Pseudonocardia sp. SID8383 | reverse complement strand
GCGGTGGTCGCCGACGGCGTGGTCCCGGTCGGTTCCGGCCAGGCCGACCTCACCCACGCCCAGTTCACCGACGCACTGTGGGGTGCCGGGGTCGCCGCGGCCGCCGACGCCTTCGTCGAGCAGGCGGAGGTCCTGCCACGACCGCTCGTCGTGACCCTGCACGACCTGCCCGGCGCCGACCCCGACCCGGCCCGCGACGTCCGCCGGTCCGCCGGCTACCGGCGCGTGGTCGCCGTCGCCGACGCGGTC
>NZ_WWFY01000368.1:0-251 GCF_009864975.1 Pseudonocardia sp. SID8383 | reverse complement strand
CTCGCCGCCGCGGGCGGCGGGCGGGTCACCGAGGTCGAGTTCGACCGGGCCGACAGCGACGACGACCGGCACGACGACGACCGCGACGACGACCGCAGCGACGGCCGGGACCACTGGGAGGTCGAGGTCGTGAACGGCACCACCGAGCACGATCTCGACATCGACGCCACCACCGGCCAGGTCCTCGACCACGACGTCGACCGGCACGACGGCGACGACGACCGGCACGACCGCGACGACGACTGAGCCGG
>NZ_WWFY01000367.1:0-304 GCF_009864975.1 Pseudonocardia sp. SID8383 | reverse complement strand
GGCGGGCCGGTCGCGCACCTCGCGCCCGGCCAGGTCGGCGAGCACCCCGGCGAACACGGTCAGCGCGCCGTCCAGCTCGGCGACGGCGGCGTCGTCGGCGCCCTTCTGCGGACCGAACACGGCGGCGGCGCCATGCGGTCCGAGCAGGGGGTTGTCGACGTCGCTCGCCGCCACCAGGGTCATTCCACCCAGGTCGGGGGCCCCGTCGAGACGGGCACAGCAGTCCAGGGCCGCGCCGCCGGGCGGGAGCGGGAGGCCGTCGTCGTCGACGGGGACGGCGCCGAGCGCGGCCAGCAGACCGGCG
>NZ_WWFY01000366.1:0-350 GCF_009864975.1 Pseudonocardia sp. SID8383 | reverse complement strand
TCGGCGTCGCGCGCGTCGTTGAGCAGCACCCCGCCCGCCAGGTGCGGTAGCCGCGCCAGCACGGTCTCCCGGTCGGGGGCGGGCAGCTTCGCCAGGTAGCGACGGCCGGACCAGGCGGTGATCCCGGCGGCCTCCAGCGCCGCGAGGAGGTCCTCGATCTCCGTCGGGTCGGGCAGCAGGCCGCCGTCGCCGAGCGCGGCGAGCGCGCGTTCGTCGCGGCGCTGGTCGCCGTGCAGGGTCGTCCGCTCCCGCTCGGCGCCGCGGATCGCGGTGGTCAGGGTGTCGACGACGAGGCCCGCGTCGGTGTCCGGGCGGATCTCGTCGAGTCCGAGCAGCTCTGCGGGCCGGAC
>NZ_WWFY01000365.1:0-418 GCF_009864975.1 Pseudonocardia sp. SID8383 | reverse complement strand
CGGGGTCGGCGCCGACGACGACCCAGCGGTCCGCGGCCGCGGCCAGACCCGCCACGGCGGTGGCGACGGCCTCGCGCAGCCCCTCGGTCTCGACCGCCGCGTCGCCGCTCAGGGCGGGGACGAGGAGCGGGGGCTGGGGCAGGACGGCGATCGCGGCGGGCACGGGATCCGAGGGTAATCAGCGCTCCCCCGCCGCGACGCCCGTACCCGGCCGGAGGGCACGCGGTTCCCCCGAGGGCGGTGGACCTGCTTGAATCGCCGTTCCGGCCTCCGCACCGCGCGAGGGGCCCGGTGCGCGCACGGCCCCGGACGGACATCCGCACCGGGGCGCCCGCCCCCGCGGCGGGCCGAACGAGGAGGACCTACCGGTGTCCGAGACCCACGCGACCGACGCTGCAGGACAGGGTGCCGAGCCCAC
>NZ_WWFY01000364.1:0-466 GCF_009864975.1 Pseudonocardia sp. SID8383 | reverse complement strand
CACCGGAGCCGGGCCCGGCCCGGATGCACCCCGACGACCTCGCGGCCCTCGCAGCGGCGGTGCGGGGGTGAGGCCCGGCGGCCGGCGACCGGGACGGCCGGGCTGCTGGAACTGACCACTACCTGGAGCTCGCGACCGGGGTGACGGTGCTGGTGCCGGCCCTGTTCGCCGTGCTCGCGCACGGCTGACCTCAGCCGCCCGGGACCGCCCCGGGACGGGTGGTGGCCCGCGGCGGTGTGCACACGGTGCCCGCCGCCGGCAGCGTGGTGTCGAGCAGCGTGGCCTCCACCGCGGCGTCGACACAGGGGTCGGTGCCGTACGAGCCGTGCCCGACACCCTCACGGGTCAGCAGGACCGCCCGGTCCAGGGTGTCGGCCGTCCGCTCCGCCCAGGTGTGGGGGGTGACCGGGTCGAGCCGGCCGCCGACCACCAGCGCCGGCGGCGCGCCCGCGCCGGTCAGCGGCGC
>NZ_WWFY01000363.1:0-1120 GCF_009864975.1 Pseudonocardia sp. SID8383 | reverse complement strand
CCCGTAGGAGTCTGGGCCGTGTCTCAGTCCCAGTGTGGCCGGTCGCCCTCTCAGGCCGGCTACCCGTCACCGCCTTGGTAGGCCATCACCCCACCAACAAGCTGATAGGCCGCGGGCCCATCCCCCACCGAAAAAACTTTCCACCACCAACCATGCGATCAGTGGTCCTATCCGGTATTAGACCCAGTTTCCCGGGCTTATCCCAGAGTGGAGGGCAGGTCACCCACGTGTTACTCACCCGTTCGCCGCTCGTGTACCCCCGAAAGGGCCTTACCGCTCGACTTGCATGTGTTAAGCACGCCGCCAGCGTTCGTCCTGAGCCAGGATCAAACTCTCCAACAAAACCCTGACTTGCAACAAACAACTGGCCACAACACCCGACGGGATCGAATGCTGCAACCAAACAAACAATTTGGCACAAAACGCCAAACCGAATCAAAATAGCTCGACACACTGTTGAGTTCTCAAAAGACACCCGCACCGCACTCACCCAACCCCCTGAAAAGGAAGCGGGATCCTGAAGACGGATCGCCTTGACCCACCAAGACAACCACACCGAGAAACTCGGCGAACCACCGGGGGTCGCTGTCCGCGGGGCCTGTTGACCGGGCCTGTCAGGGCCCGTTCTGTCCGGCTCACTCGCTGACGGGGAGAAAGTTACACGGTCCGTCGGACGCCGTTCACAGGGGGGTCGGTTTTCCGTATCGTCGCAGGTCAGCGGGCTCGTGGCGCCGTACCCGCGGCACGCTGGGCCGCCGGGCCGTAGGCGCGGCGTCGTCGCACTCCGTCCGGGACCAGGCCGACGCGTGTGACCGGGACGTCGGGGACAAACGATAACCGTCGTGGTTATCGTTCTGGTGATGTCGACTCACCCGGACGGACCCGGCTCCGCCACCCCCCTGCTCGCGATCGAGGCGCTGACGGTGACCGTCGGCGGTCGCGACGTCGTCGACGGGGTGGGCCTGCGGGTCGGACCGGGTGAGCGGGTCGCGCTCCTCGGCCCGTCGGGGTCCGGCAAGTCGCTGACCGCGGCCGCGGTGCTCGGGCGCCTCCCCGCCGTCGCGTCGCTGCGGGGCCGCGTCCTGCTGGGCGGTACCGACGTCGGCGCGGTCCCGGCCGC
>NZ_WWFY01000362.1:0-541 GCF_009864975.1 Pseudonocardia sp. SID8383 | reverse complement strand
CGACGGGCCGCTCGCCCGCGCCCTGCTCGAGCCGGCGGCCGTCGCCGCACGGATCGGTGAACCGGTACCGGAGGCACTGCGCCGGACGGCGCGAGGGCCCGCCCGGCGCGACGTCGAACGGGTCGCCTCGGCCTGGGAGCTCGCCGACACCCACGGCGCCCCGCTCGCCGACCTGCTCGCCGGGCTGCTCGACGACATCCGCTGGCGGATCGCGCACGGCGCCCGGGTGCGCGCCCAGCTCGCCGGACCCCGGGCGACGGCGTCGGTGCTGACCGGGTTGCCGTTGGCCGGGATCGGTCTCGGGCAGCTCATGGGTATCGCGCCGCTGACCGTGCTGCGCACCGGTCTGCACGGTCCGGCGCTGCTGCTGACCGGGGTCGTCCTCACGGTCGCCGGGGCGGCGTGGGCCGACCGGATCCTGCGTGCGGCGGTGCCGACGTGACCGCGGCCGCGCTCGGACTCGCCGCGCTCGCTCTGGCCGTCGGGGGCGGGCGTCCCGGGCCGGGACGGCTGCGTGGGCTGCGTGCCGTCGTCGGCACGG
>NZ_WWFY01000361.1:0-3680 GCF_009864975.1 Pseudonocardia sp. SID8383 | reverse complement strand
GCTGCGGGTACTCCAGCGCCGCGACCCGCCCCAGGCCCCAGATCGCGGCCTGCAGCGGCCGTGCCGGGCGGTCGGTGGTCCCGGTGGAGACCGCGCCGCGGGTGAGGCACCACAGCGGGGCGTCGACCCCGGCGTCCCCGAGGGCCTGGAGCAGGCCGGTGGTGAGCCCGACCCCGTCGGGGACGTCGCCGGTGAGCTCGTCGCGCAGCGCGAGCAGCGACACGACCCCGGCGACCGGGGTCCCGGCGGGCAGCTGCGCGGTGAGTGCGGCGGCGACCACCGCGCGGTCGGTGGAGCCGGTCTCGACGGTCACGACGGCGGTGCCGATCCCGTCGAGCACCGTGGTCACCCACGGGTCGACGGCGGTGCCCTCCGGGAGCACGGCCAGCCAGGTGCCCTCGGGGGTGCGGCGCCGCCCGGTCGCGGAGCCGGTCAGCCGCTTCCAGACGATCCGGTGCCGCCAGCGGGCCAGCCGGGCCTCCTGCGCCCGGCGGCTGCGCCAGTCCATCAGGGCCGGCAGCACCGCCGACAGCGCCGCGCCCTCGACGTCGAGCTGTGTCTCGAGTGCGGAGAAGTCCTCCTGCGCGACGGCCTCCCAGAAGGCGGCGTCGATCTCGTCGGGGGTGCCCGGGCCGGCGGGCGCGACCGCCCGGGTCTCCTGGCCGGGCATGACGTCCGGCCAGAACCGGTCGCGCTGGAACGGGTAGGTCGGCAGGTCGACCCGGCGGGTGTCGTGGCCGGCGAAGAACGCCTCCCACCGGGGGCCCGCGCCGTGGGTGTGCAGCCGGGCGAGCGCGGCGACCAGGGTCGCCTCCTCGTCGCGGTCGCGGCGCAGGGCGGGGACGGCGAGCGCGTCCGGCGCGCTGCGCGGCACGAGTGCCGACAGGACCGCGTCCGGGCCGAGCTCGAGGAAGGTGCTGACGCCGCGGGCGGCGAGTGCACGGACACCGTCGGCGAACCGGACGGTGCCCCGGACGTGGCGCACCCAGTACTCCGCCGAGCAGAGCTCGTGCGCCGCGGCGACGGCGCCGGTCAGGTTGGACACCACCGGGATGCGCGGCTCGTGGTAGTCGAGCTCCTCGGCGACCGTGCGGAACTCGGCGAGCATCGGGTCCATCCGGGCCGAGTGGAACGCGTGGCTGACCTGCAGCCTGCTGGTGCGCCGTCCCTCGCCGGCGAGGACCGCCGCCAGGGCGGTCACCGCGTCGTCGTCACCGGACAGGACCACCGAGCCGGGCCCGTTCACCCCGGCGATCGCGACGCCGTCGGTGAGCAGCGGGGTCACCTCGTCCTCGTCGGCCTCGACGGCGACCATCGCGCCCCCGGCCGGGAGCGCCTGCATCAGACGGGCGCGGGCGGCGACCAGCCGGCAGGCGTCGTCGAGGTCGAGGACCCCGGCGACGTGCGCGGCGCTGATCTCGCCGATCGAGTGCCCGGCCACGAAGTCCGGGCGGACCCCCCAGGACTCGACGAGCCGGTACAGCGCGACCTCGACGGCGAACAGCGCCGGCTGGGTCGCCCCGGTCTCGGCGAGGGCGTCGGCGTCGGTCCCCCACATCGTGTCGCGCAGCGGCCGGTCGAGGTGACCGTCGAGCCGGGCGAGCACCGCGTCGACGGCGTCGGCGAACACCGGGTGCCGTTCGTACAGCTCGCGGCCCATCCCGAGCCGCTGCGCGCCCTGCCCGGAGAACAGGGCGGCGCTGCGGCCGCTGCGCTCCAGGCGGTGGGTCGCGACCTGCGGTGCGGTGTCGCCGTGGGCGACGGCGGTGAGCCCTGCGAGGAGCTCGTCGCGGCAGGTGGCGGTGACCGCCGCCCGGTGGTCGAACGTCGCACGGCTCGTGGCCAGGGCGCGGGCCAGGTCGCGCAGCCGCAGGTCCGGGTGCTCGCCGAGGTGGGCGACCAGCTCGTCGGCCTGGGCACGCAGCGCGGCCTCGGTGCGGCCGGACAGCAGGACCGCGACCGCGCCGGGGTCGTCGGGGGTGTCGTCGGCGCGCCGGACGACGTCGGCGTGCGGGGGCTGCTCCAGGATGGCGTGCGCGTTCGTGCCGCTCGCGCCGAAGGAGGACACCGCGGCCCGGCGCGGACGCCCGGTCTCGGGCCACCCGGTGGGCGCGGTGAGCAGCTGTGCGTCGCCCGCGGTCCAGTCCACGTGCGAGGACGGGTTCTCCGCGTACAGCGAGCGCGGCAGCACGCCGTGCTCCATGGCGAGCACCATCTTGATGACGCCGCCGACGCCCGACGCGGCCTGGGTGTGGCCGATGTTCGACTTCAGCGAGCCGAGCAGCACCGGCCGGTCGCGGTCCTGCCCGTAGGTGGCGAGCAGGGCCTGGGCCTCGATCGGATCGCCGAGGGTGGTGCCGGTGCCGTGCGCCTCGACGGCGTCGACCTCGCCCGGGGTGAGCCGGGCGTTGGCCAGCGCCTGGCGGATGACGCGCTGCTGGGCCGGTCCGCTGGGTGCGGTGAGGCCGTTGGAGGCGCCGTCCTGGTTGATGGCCGAGCCGCGCAGCACCGCGTGGACGCGGTGGCCGCGGCGGCGGGCGTCGGAGAGCCGTTCGACGACCAGCATGCCGACGCCCTCGGACCAGCCGGTGCCGTTCGCGTCGTCGGAGAAGGCGCGGCAGCGACCGTCCGGCGACAACGCGCCCTGCGCGCTGAACTCGACGAACCCGACCGGGGTGGCCATGACGGTGACGCCGCCGGCCAGCGCGATCGAGCACTCCCCCGCCCGCAGGGCCTGCGCCGCGAGGTGCAGCGCGACCAGCGACGAGGAGCAGGCGGTGTCCACCGAGACCGTCGGGCCCTGGACACCGAAGGTGTAGGCGACGCGGCCCGACAGCAGGCTGGCGGACTGGGCGGTCTGCCACTGCCCGGCCTCGGCGGGCGGCCGGTAGTCACCGGAGCCGCCGCCGACGAACACGCCGTACTCGGCGCTGCCCCGCAGCGACGACGGGTCGATCCCAGTGCGCTCCAGCGCCTCCCACGAGGTCTCCAGCAGGATCCGCTGCTGCGGGTCCATCACCAGTGCCTCGCGCGGCGAGACGCCGAACGGTCCCGGGTCGAAGTCGGTGGCGTCGTGCAGGAACCCGCCCTGGGCCGTGGCGCTGCGGCCGGGGCCGTCACCGGCGAGGGTCTCCAGGTCCCAGCCGCGGTCGTCGGGGAACGCCCCGACGGCGTCGACGTCGTCGGCCATGAGCTGCCACAGGTCCTCGGGCGAGGCGACGCCACCCGGGTACCGGCAGGCCATGCCGACGATGACGATCGGGTCGTCCCCGGTGGCGGACGCGGCGAGGGTGACGGGCTCGGCGGCACCGTCACCCCCGCCGAGCAGCTCGCCGCGCAGGTGCGCGGCCAGCGCGGCGGGGTTCGGGTGGTCGAAGACCAGGGTGGCGGGCAGCGCGACACCGGTGGCGGCGGTGAGCTGGTTGCGCAGGTCCACCGCGGTGAGCGAGTCGAAGCCGAGGTCCCGGAAGGGCAGGTCGGGTTCGAGCGGCTCGCCGTCGGTCAGACCGAGCACCGTCGTCGCCGTCGCGGCGACGAGGTCGAGCAGGATCGTGTCCCGCTCCGCCTCGGGCTGCTCGGCGAGCCACTGCCCGTACCCGCTCGCGGCGGCCTCGCGGCCGGCCCGCTCGCGGGCCGCGCCGGACAGCGCGGTGCGGGCCTCGGGCAGCGCGTCGAACAGG
>NZ_WWFY01000360.1:0-583 GCF_009864975.1 Pseudonocardia sp. SID8383 | reverse complement strand
CCCCGGCCCGGTCCGGACGCGGACGGTCCGGGGGCACCGGACCCGGCGGCGGCGTCACGCGATCCCCCGCCCGCGGACGGCGCCCGGCTCACGCCTGCGGTCCTGCGCGGCCACCACGGTCCGGACCACCTCGACCACGCCGGCGTCGGCGATGACGTAGATCTGGTGGCGGCCCTCGCGGCGGGCACGGACCAGCCCGGCGAGCTTGAGCTTCGCCAGGTGCTGGCTCACCGTCGCCACCGGCTGGCCGAGGGTCGTCGCGAGGGTGCCGACGTCGCGCGGGCCGTCGGCGAGCAGCCAGACGATCTGCAGCCGCGAGGTCGCGGCGAGCATCCCGAACGCCGCGGCCGCGTCCGCCAGCAGCTCGGGGTCGAGGGGCTGCGGGTCCTCGGGGGCGGTCTCCACCGGGCCTCCAGACAGTTGCGTCACTTACGCAACTGTTACCGTACCGGGCGGCGCCGGGCGCGGTGCCGGGGACCGGAGGGGCACCGTTGGACCGGACGATCGGGCGCGACGGTGCCGCGGCGCGGCCACCGCCCCCGCCGGCCGATCCGCCCGTCACGCCCGGCGAGCCCGCACTGCG
>NZ_WWFY01000035.1:0-7886 GCF_009864975.1 Pseudonocardia sp. SID8383 | reverse complement strand
CTGGCCGCGGCGCACCGGCTGGGGCTGGCCGTGCCGGGGGACATCGCCGTCGCCGGGTTCGACGACCTGCCGTACTCACAGGTGACGGCGCCGTCGCTGACGAGTGTGGCGCTGCCGGCGGAGGAGCTCGGCCGGGCCGCGGCCCAGCGGCTGGCCGCCGTGCTCGCCGGGGACGGCGACGGCGCCGCCGCTCCCCTGCTGCCCTCACGGCTGGCGGCCCGGGCCAGCACCGGGGCCTGAGACACACCACCGGGGCGGCTCCGGGTGGAGCCGCCCCGGGACGGACGGGTCAGCCGCGCAGCATCTCCGCGACGAGGAACGCCAGCTCCAGGCTCTGCTGGGTGTTCAGCCGCGGGTCGCAGGCGGTCTCGTACCGGCCGGCGAGGTCGGTGTCGGAGATCCGCTGCGCACCGCCGAGGCACTCGGTGACGTCCTCGCCGGTGACCTCGACGTGGATGCCGCCGGGGTGCGTGCCGAGCGAGCGGTGCACCTCGAAGAAGCCCTGCACCTCGTCGACGATCCGGTCGAAGTGCCGGGTCTTGTAGCCGGTCGAGGCCTCGTGGGTGTTGCCGTGCATCGGGTCGCACTGCCAGATGACCTTGTGCCCGGAGGCGGTCACCTTCTCGACGATCGCCGGGAGCACGTCGCGGACCTTGTCGTTGCCCATCCGGGAGATCAGCGACAGCCGGCCCGGGCGGTTGTGCGGGTCGAGCCGCTCGACGTACTCGACGGCCTGGTCGGGCGTCGTCGTCGGGCCGATCTTCATGCCGATCGGGTTGGCCAGCAGCTCCGCGAACGCGACGTGCGCGCCGTCGAGCTGACGGGTCCGCTCCCCGATCCAGAGGAAGTGCGTGGACAGGTCGTAGAGCTTCGGCGACTCCCCGCCGGTGGGGTCGCGCTCCAGGTCCAGGCGCAGCATGGCGCGCTCGTAGTCGAGCAGCAGCGCCTCGTGGCTGGCGTAGAACTCGACCTGGTGCAGGTTGTGGTCGCGCACCCCGCAGGCGTCCATGAAGCGGACCGCACGGTCGATCTCGGCGGCGACGGCCTCGTAGCGCACGCCCGCGGCGGAGGTGCGGACGAAGTCCTTGTTCCAGTCGTGCACCTTGGACAGGTCGGCCAGCCCGGTCGCGGTCAGGCCGCGGACCAGGTTCATCGCCGCCGAGGCGTTCGCGTAGGCGCGGACCATCCGCGACGGGTCCGGGATCCGGCCCTGCGCGTCCGGGGCGAGCCCGTTGACGATGTCCCCGCGGTAGGACGGCAGCCCGCTCGCGTCGGTCGGCGAGCTGCGCGGCTTGGCGTACTGCCCGGCGATCCGGCCGACCTTGACCACCGGCATCGAGGCGCCGTAGGTCAGGACGACGGCCATCTGCAGCAGCGTGCGGATCGTCGCCCGGATGTGCGGCTCGGTGTTGTCGACGAAGGTCTCGGCGCAGTCGCCGCCCTGGAGCAGGAACGCCTCACCGTTCGCGACGTCGGCGAGCCGCGACTGCAGCCGGTCGACCTCCGGCGGCAGCACCACCGGCGGGACGGACTCGAGGACCTTCCGCACGTCGCCCACCTGCGACGGGTCGGGCCACTCGGGCTGCTGGGCGGCAGGGCGGGAGAGCGCGTCGTCCAGGGCGGAGCGCAGGTCCGCGGGCAGCGGCGGCAGCTCCGGGAGGACGTCGATCGGCGCGTCGACGGACCAGTTCACGCGGCCCAGCCTAGGCCGGGGCCGATCCCTACCGGGGCGCGGCCCCCGTCGCGAGGGTCTCGGCGATCACTTCCCAGCGCCGCAGGTTGTGCCGGGCGTCGGCGAGCGCGTCGTGCGCCTCGGCGGGCGGCGGGGGCAGCGCCGGGCGGCCCGCGTCCTCCCACCGCTGGCGCAGCTCGCGGGTGAAGCGCGGGATCGGCCGCGGCAGCGCGGGCATCGCACCCCACAGCTGGCACAGCGCCACGTGGTCGTAGGCGGCGATCCAGGCCCACAGCTCGACGTCGCCGGGGGCGCCGGTGCAGAAGTCGAGGATCTCCTCGCGCATCCGGGCCCGCGACATCCAGGCCCGGTCGCTGGGCGAGGGCAGCTTGGGCAGCACATTGGCCCGCACCCACTTGCCGGCCCGGTCCGGGTCGAACTCGGTGGACACGGCATAGAACTCGCGGCCGTCCTCGCCGACGATCCCGATCGACACCAGGTCGATCGTCGTGCCGTCCTCGATGAACTCGGTGTCGTAGAAGAAGCGCATTGCCGTCCTGGGCTCGGGTTCGGTCGTGGAGCTGTGCCGCCTGACGAGCGTACGTGCCTCTGCTGCCGTGATCGGGACCGCTCCGGATCAGGTGTCCTCCGTTGCCTGAACCGCACGCAGCTGGATCGCCAGCGCCGGGACTTCCTGGGACGCAGCAGACCAGAGGATCTCGAGATCGATCTCGAAGTACTCGTGCACGACACGATTACGCATGCCCGCCAGTGCCCGCCACGGCAGGTGCGGATGAGCAGCAGTCAGCCCGGGGCTCACGCGTGCAGCAGCCTCACCGAGCACCTGGATCAGATGCGTCAAGACGATCTGCAGGTCCTCGTCGGCATCAAACCGCGCGCGGCCGCGCGCAACCCGGACCCGGATCTTCTCAGCGGCTTCCAACATGTCCGCGATCCGCTCCCGGTCACGTCGGACCAACAGGGATCCCTTCATCACGAGCGATCTTCGAGAAGACAGTCACACTGCCACCGCCTCGGCGAGAACCTGATCACGGACACGTCGTTTGAGACCGTTCACCGTGGCGACCTGTGTGAGAACCCCAAGTGAGTCCTCGACCGCGAGCGCGAAGGAAACCAGGTCGACATAACCGTGGCCGGGTTCCAGGTCGACCAGCAGGTCGAGATCGCTGGTGGGGGTTGATTCGCCACGCGCGACGGAACCGAAGACACGGATGTTGTAGACACCATGACGGCGCCCGACGTCCACGATGTAGTCCCGACGTGCACTCACGTCGGCCAGCGTGACGGCCTGGTGGGTTCCGGCAGTCATCGCGCCTCCCATACGAAACGGTGCGGCGATCGTACTGCGCTCGCGCGATATCGGGACCGGCCGAGCCCGGGCATCGAGCTCATCCGTCGGACGACACCGGCAGCCACTCCGCCGCCGAGCTGAAGAACCGCCGACGGCCCCAGTCTGCGCGATCACCGATGACGTAGAACCTCTCCTGCGCCCGGGACACCGCGACGTTCAACAGGTTCGGCTTCTCAGCCACCCACGCACGGGCGCCGGCAGATCCACCGAGAACCAGGATCACGACCGGCGACTCCTTGCCCTGCACTGTATGAACGGTCCCCATCCGATCGTCCTCCAGTAGCCCCGACAACTGCTTCCTCACAGCAACGACGACGGTGCGGAACGGTGCGATCACCAGTATCTCCTCACGGGTGCATCCACCGGCCGTCAGCTCAGCGACGAGGGTCGCCAACCGTTCGATCTCCGGGCGGACGACGTTGTCCGTGACCGGGCCCCGCACATCGATCCACTGGCTCGGCCGCCACGGGCGTGGCTCCCGCGCCGGAGTCGCGAAGACCATCGGCGAGGACGCGTAGGCGACCGTGTTGGCGATGTCGAACATCGGTCGATCACACCGCCGGTGAACCCGGAGTGGTGCACCCACCCAGATCTCCTCCCCGTCAGGGGACCCCACGGTCGTTCCGAACCGGTTGAGCCGGTCGGCCGCGAGCTGGGCCGAACGCCGCTCCGGCAGCCACTGGTGGTCGACCCCATGGTGGTCCGCGAGCGCGGTCTGGGCGGGCACGGGGAGCGGGACGATCGGTTCGAGCTGCATCGGATCGCCGACCAGCACAGCCCGCTGCGCCCGCCACAGCCCGCCGACCACCGATTGCGCCGTGGCCTGGCCCGCCTCGTCGACCAGAAGCCACCCGAGGTCCTCCCGCCCGAGGTGCTCGAACAAGCGGGGTAACGAGGCGAAGGTCGTCGACACCACCGGAACCATCAGGAAGAACGCCTGCCATGCGGCGCGAGCGACCGGACGATCCGGGGAGAGGTCGCCACCAATGATCTTGTTGGCAGCGATCAGGGCAGGGCGGATGCGGCGTGCAGTGGCGAGGATGAACGCACGGTGCAGCCGTAGGGCCGACTCGAACAGGTCGGCGCGCGCAGCTTCGATCTCCGCGTCCGCCCAGGGGGCGTGACGCTGGAACCCCGGGTCATCCGGGTCTCCGGCGGGAACGTGCTGCGGCCAGCGCGAACGGGCCTCGGCAACGATCTCGGCATCCTGCTCCGCAACCTGGTCCGCTGCCTGCAACGCCTGCTGTACGGCGTCCAGCTCGGTGCGGGCGAGGTCGGCCTCTCTTCTCACGTGCTCGAGCTGCAGCGCAGCGGCGTTCGCCGACGTCAGGGTCTCGACGCGTCGCCGGAGGAGCTCGGCGTGTCCGCGCCGCCAGGATCGGTGAGCCGCCCCGAGAGTCCATACCCGCGCCCACCACCCGGGCTCCTCCACCAGGTGCGACGCGATCTCGCTGTCCACCTGAGCATTACGGAGCTCACAGGCGTTCTGTTCCCGAACGCCCTGCTCCTGCCGTCGCTCCGCGGCGACCGAGATCGCTTCCGCCTGCAGCGCGTCGGCGGCCAGCGCCCTCCGTCTCTCCGGGTAGCCGGTGTGTCGACGCAGCGCGTCGGCAGCAGTCTGGCGGTGTGACGTCAGCCGTTCGACGCGGTCGCGAACCTGCTGGTACGCCTCGACGGCCACCGCCCATTCGCGCTGGCAGGACGCCGGATCGTCGGCTGCTGCGCGGAGTCGAGCCCGCATACCCGGCACCCGTTCGGTGTCCCCGGGCCACCAGACGACGTCGGCGAAGCGACGTCGGTTCTTCCGATTGCCCAGGGCCGCAGCCACGAGTGCCCAGGCCGGCTTGGCCAGGAACCGGGACGCGAGGTCCGGGAAGTGCCCGACGGTCCGGAGCCGGTCGATCTCGTCCTCCGGTGCGGTCGGCAGCTCGTGGGTGACGTTCTCGGCCGCGGCATTGGAGTTCGTGGCCAACACGACTTCCCACCCGGTCAGGTCCGGACGCAGGGTCGGCACGGGCCGGCGTACTCCGTTCTCGACGTAGAAGACCTCCCCGACGAAGGCCGCGTCCAGCGACGGGAGGGCGGAGAGGATCTCGGCACGACGAACCACCACTGCGGCGACGACGTCACGGAGCAACGTGGTCTTACCCGTCCCGGGAGGTCCGTTGACGGTCGTCACTCCCGTGCCGTCTGCCAGCTCACCCACGATCCGGTTGACCGCCAGCTGCTGACCGGTCGCCAGCGGGTTCTGTCGGCCGACCGGCCAGCGACCAGGCGGACGCATCGACGGCTCGACGTGTGGCAGGACGGATGCACCGTCCGCGAACGTGTCGATCCGCCGACCCGGATCGATGCCGCGGTCCGGGGCGAGGTAGCGCCGGAGCGCATCTCCGGCGTCACCGCTGCGCAGCGCGGCAGCGATCCGGGACAGGTCGGTTCCGATGAAACTGTTCAGCATCGGTGACGTGTCGTCGTCGTACCGTCGCGATGTCGGAACCGACTGGAGCACGACGCGGATACCGGTGGGCTCCAGGCTGCGGTCGATATGCAGGAGTCGCGCCAACTCCGCCACGAATGTCGCCAGATAACCGGCGGTCATCGTCGTGGCCGGTGGACGGGGTGGCCTGCTTTCCTGAGGTGTCGGCCCGGCGTGCGTTCCATTCCCGTCGGGTCGCGTGATCGTCAGCAGCTTCTCGGCGAACGTGCCGGCGGCGGAGCCCGCGTAGCCGCCGACCAGCGGTCCGGCCACCCCGGTGATCGCCACCGAGGCGGCACCGGTGACGAGACCGCCGAGCGTCTTCGCCCCTTCGTTGAGCGCGTCAGTCGCGGCACCGCTGACGTGTCGTCCGACCGCGCGGGCGACCCGCCGGGCACCCGAGGCCTCCTCTGAACCATGCGGACCGGGCGAACTCGTGGCATCGGAGGCGGCGGTCGACGGAGCAGACAGCCTGTTCAACGCCGCTGCGAACGCCTCGCCCTCCTGCTCGAACCCGTCGAGCCAATTCCTCGCGCGCGGTCCTGGTGCCCGGAGCCGCCCGACGGCCCACGCGCACGACGACAGCGCAGCGGAGTTCTCGACGAGGTAGCCGTCCGCCCCGATCGCGAAGGCGAACAGCGCGCCCTGCCCGGAGCGTCGTTCGGGCCCCGCCCGGTCTGCTCCGAACACCCGGACGATCTCACGCTGGACGCGGACGGCATCGAACAGACCGGCATGGACGACGTAACGCCACTCCCTGTCCGGGCCGGCGTCACGCCGAGCAGCCTCGTGGCCTTCCTGCCACGGCAAGGGGCCGGACCCCGCGATGTCGAAGGTGGTCGGCGGTTGCCCCGGGCCGACCCGGGCCGCACGCGGGGCACGCTGGAAAGTGAACAACTCCACCGAACGCCAGAACTCCACGACGTCCGCTGCATGCTCGTCCGCCACTCAGCTCCCCCACGGCTCGACGACCTTCGATCGTAGAGGAGGTCGTCCACCTACCGGATCGAAACGAGCATGCTCGACGCCCTTGTCGCAAGCCGCAAACTCCACTGCCCGGACAGGTGAGCGGGCCGCCGTCCGGTTCCGGCCGGCCCGGTCGCCTGCTTCGCCTCCCGGGAGGTCACCGACCGCCGAATTCTGCCGGGCGACAGGTCGGTCCACCACGCGCCCTCATCGGCAGAGGAGCCTTCGCCCAGCTCCACATCGGTGGGTCACATCGCCGAGATGCACTTCCGGTGTCGGTCAGGAGGCGCGGGAGTCGGGCACGTTCGCGTCCGGCCGCTGCGGGGCGGGACGCGACGGCGCGGGCGGTGGCGCACCGGCCGCGGCCTTCTCCTTGACCGACGCCGCGTAGAGGTCGACGTAGGTCTGCCCGGACAGCTCCATCAGCGAGTACATGATCTCGTCGGTCATGGAGCGCTCGATGAACCGGTCCCCGGCCATGCCCTCGTAGCGGGAGAAGTCCAGCGGCTCGCCGATCACGATCTTCACCTTGCGCGGGCGCCACATCTTGGAACCGATGGGGTTGACCTTGTCGGTGCCCACCATGGCGACCGGGATGACCGGCACCCCGGCCTCCAGGGCCATCCGGGCGACGCCGGTCTTGCCCTTGTAGAGCCGCCCGTCGGGCGAGCGGGTGCCCTCCGGATAGATCCCGAGCAGCTTGCCCTCGTTCAGCAGCCGGACCGCGGTGTCCATCGCGGCGCGCGCCGCGGACCCACCGGAACGGTCCACCGGGACCTGCCCGACGCCGGTGAAGAACTGCTTCTTGAACCAGCCGCGGAGCCCGGGCTCGGTGAAGTACTCGCGCTTGGCGAGGAAGGTCACCCGGCGCGGCAGCATCAACGGCAGGAAGAAGGAGTCGGCCACCGCGAGGTGGTTGCTGGCGAGGATCGCGCCGGCACCACCGGGCACGTTCTCGGCACCACGCACCTCCGGCCGGCAGAACAGCCTCATCAACGGGCCGAGCAGCACGAACTTGGACCACCAGTACAGCACCCTGCGCTGCCTCCCTACCGACTTCGGCGACAGCCTACGGAGCGTCGACACCTCCTCACAACGGGGCGGTGGTCACCGGGGTCGGGCGGTCCCCGCGCGGGCCCGTGGGCGGTGTCGGCCGGGACACGGGCCGTGACAGGATGGAGCCGCCGCGAGCGGGGAGGGACGGACCGGTATGAGCTCCGCAGACCCCTCGCGCGACCGTGAGGACCGGCCCGACGACTTCGACGCGATCGTCGCCGCCTGGCGCGACGAGGGCTCGGTCCCGGACTGGCCCGCCGAGCCCGTGGAGCGCACCGACCGTACGGACCGCGGCGACGCCGGTGACGTCGCGGGCGCGGCGGGCGGCGCCGACCGGCCCGCGC
>NZ_WWFY01000359.1:0-632 GCF_009864975.1 Pseudonocardia sp. SID8383 | reverse complement strand
CCGCCGTCCACCACAGCGGCCCGGCGCCGCCGACGGCCAGCGCCGCGGCACCCGCGACGGCCCCGGCGACCCCGCCCGCGGCCATCCCGAACGTGGTGAGCCGGGAGTTCGTCGTCGCCAGGGTGATCGTCGACGGCAGCACCCGCGGGGTCACGGCCGCCTTGAGCACCAGGAACGACTTGGACAGCACCATGATCCCCAGCGCGGCCGGGTAGAGCAGCCAGTCGTCGAGGTGGAACACGAGCACCACGGCGAGCACCGCGCGGCCGGCACAGGACACCGCCATCGCGATCCGCCTGCCCCGCTGCAACCGGTCCAGCGCGGGACCGATCACCGGCGCCACCAGCGCGAACGGCGCGACGGTGATCGCCAGGTAGAGCGCCACGTTCGCGGTGGACTCCGCCGTCGCCGCCGCGAAGAACAAGGTGTTCGCCAGCGCGACGGCGACCGCCGCGTCGAGCGCGTAGGTCAGCATCGTGGCGTAGGTGAGCGCCGTCAGCCCGGACCGGTCGGCGCCGTCGGCGGTCGCGGCGCGCCGGAACAGCGCGACCGCGCGCCCGCCCAGCTCGCGGGTGCGGTGCACGGCGACCCGGGTGACCGTCAGCCTGCGGGGGACCGTGGCCGGGCCGGGG
>NZ_WWFY01000358.1:0-697 GCF_009864975.1 Pseudonocardia sp. SID8383 | reverse complement strand
CGTACTGCTCCTGTCGGCCGGCGGGGTGGCCTGGCCGTGGACGTCCCCGGCGACCGCGGTGCTCGGCCTCGCCGTCGTGGCGGCCGGTGCGCTCGCGATGCTGCGCGAGCGCCGCGCCGCCGACCCGATCCTGCCGCCGCGGCTGTTCGGCAGCCGCACGTTCACCCTCGCCTGCGCCGCCAGCCTGCTGGTCGGCACGGTCATGTTCGGCGGCATCATCTACCTGCCCCAGTTCCTGCAGGTCGTCCACGGCCACGACGCCATGACCGCGGGTCTGCTGATGCTGCCCCAGGTCGGGACCATGATCGTCGCCTCGGCCGTGGTCGGGCGGCTCGTCGTCCGCAGCGGCCGGTGGAAACGGTATCCCGCGGCGGGGTGCGCGCTGCTCGTCCTGGGCCTGGCCGTGCTCGCGCCGCTGACCCCGGCGACCCCGGCCTGGCAGGTGGTGACCGGGATGGCGCTGCTCGGCGCCGGGACCGGCCTGACCCAGCAGGTGCTGATGCTGGCCGCACAGGACGCCGTGGGCCCCGGTGACGTGGGGGTCGCCGGGTCCTCGGCCACGTTCGCCCGCACGCTCGGCGGCGCCGTCGGCGTCGCCGCGTTCGGTGCGGTGCTCACCGCCCGGCTGCGCACCGACCTGCCCACCGCGCTCGCGGCCGCGGGCCTGCCCACCGGGGACGACGCGGTCCGCCGGCTG
>NZ_WWFY01000357.1:0-769 GCF_009864975.1 Pseudonocardia sp. SID8383 | reverse complement strand
GTGCCGGCCGTGACCCTGCCCGACGACGCCGTCGGCGACACCGCCCGCGAGGCGTTGCGCGCCCGTCCCGACTCGGGCGGGATCGTCCTGGTCGACCGTGCGCACCGGCCGGTCGGCTACCTCGACCGCAGCCGCGTCCTGCTCCAGCTGGCCGGCAGGTTCGGGCACGCGCTGTGGGCCGAGAAGCCGGCGGCCGAGCTGGCGGACCCGCCGCGGACCGTCGACGAGCGGACCCCGCTGCACCGCGCGATGGAGATCGGTCTGTCCGGCGACCCGGCCCGCGGCTACGACGACCTGGTCGTCGTCGCACCGGACGGCACCTGCCGCGGGGTCGTCCCGGTCGCCGAGCTGTGGCGCCGCGCGATCCTGCCGCCCGCCGCGTCCGGCCCGCGCCCCGTCCCGGTACCGCAGGCGGCGCGCACCGCCTGATCCGACGACGCGCGAACTGTCGGGGGTCGCTGCTTCACTGACCCGGTGCTGTTCACCGACGTCGTCACCACCTCGGCCGCGGTCGGGGCGACCCGCGCGCGCAAGGAGAAGACCGCCGCGCTCGCCGGGCTGCTGCGCACCGCCGCGCCGGCCGAGGTCGTGCCGGTCGTCGCCTGGCTGTCCGGGGTGCCCCGGCAGGGCCGGATCGGGACCGGCTGGCGGACGTTGTCGGGCGTCGACGTGCCGGCCGGGGCGGAGCCGTCGCTGACGGTGGAGCAGGTCGACGCACTGCTCGACGAGCTGGCCGGTACCGCGGGGACCGGCTCGGCGGCCCGGCGCC
>NZ_WWFY01000356.1:0-999 GCF_009864975.1 Pseudonocardia sp. SID8383 | reverse complement strand
CGCGTCGTGGCCGATGACCAGTACCCGCCCGGCCGGCGGGCCCGCGGCGGGCTCGGGGACCGGTGCCCAGTCGACCCGGTAGCGCAGGTCGTTGGCCCGGGTGCGGGCGCGGGACCCGGCGCGCCATGCGGACAGCGCGGGCAGCACGGTGTCGAGTGCGCCGCCGGGCACGCCGAGCGCGTCGGCGAACGCCGCCGGGTCCTGCCCGTCGACCAGTGCCCAGAACGCGGCGTCGTCGGCGGCGCCCGACGGGTCCGCCTTCGGCTCGGGCCAGTAGCTGCGGCGCCGGAACGCGTAGGTCGGCAGTTCGACGTCTGTGCCGCCGGTGTCGGGCAGGGTGGTGGTCCAGTCGACGGTGGCGCCGTGCACATAGGCCTCGGCCAGCGAGGTCAGCACCCGGGCGGGGCCGCCCTCGTCGCGGCGCAGCGTGCCCAGCACGACCGCGGCGGCGGTGCCGTCGGGGTCGGCCGCCTCCTGGGTCTCCTGGACCGGTCCGGCGAGCACCGGGTGCGGGCTGACCTCCACGAAGATCCGGTGCCCGGCCGCGAGGAGCGCCTCGGTGGCGTCCTGCATCCGGACGGTGGTGCGGAGGTTGGTGTACCAGTAGGTGCCGTCGAGGCCACCGTCCTCGGCGGTGTCGAGGCGCCCGCCGGTGACGGTGGAGTAGAACGGCACCGTCGGGGTGCGCGGAGTGATGCCGGCGAGGACCTCGGCGAGCTCGTCGCGCACGGCCTCGACGTGCGGGCCGTGCGAGGCGTAGTCCACCGAGACCCGCCGGGCCCGCACCCCGGCGGACTCGCAGGCGGGCAGCAGCGCGTCGAGCGCGTCCGCGTCGCCGGAGACGACGACCGACGACGGCCCGTTGACCGCGGCGACCGACAGCGCGCCGCCCCAGGGCACGATGAGCTCGGTGACCCGGCCGACGGGCGCCGCGACCGAGACCATCCCGCCGTGCCCGGACAGCCGGGGCAGCGCGCGGCTGCGCAGCGCCACCACCCG
>NZ_WWFY01000355.1:0-1106 GCF_009864975.1 Pseudonocardia sp. SID8383 | reverse complement strand
GAGCGCGGCGGCGGTGTCGTCGAGGCGGCGGTGCAGCACCGCGCACCGGCCGTCGGGGGTGGGGTGGGCGAGGACGGTGGGGGCGTGGCGCCACTGCAGCCCGTGCGCGCCGAGGTCGAGCTCGCGCAGCACCGGTGAGGCGGCGCCGAGCGGGTGGAACGCGCTGGCCAGGTCGCTGACGAAGCCCGGCGCGGTGATCTCCGCCGAGCGGACGGCGCCGCCCGGCGCCTCGGCGGCCTCGCAGACCAGGACGTCCCAGCCGGCGTCGGCGAGCAGGTTCGCCGCGACGAGGCCGTTGTGCCCGGCCCCGACCACGACGGCGTCGACCCGTTCGGTCACCCGGTTCCCCCTCCCGTGCCGGCGGCCCGCGCGGGGCGCCGTGCACCGTGCCATCCGGGCCCGCGGAGGTCATGCCCGTCACGATCGGCATCCGCTGCCGATGGGCGGGTAGCCGCGCCGTCATGCCGGGCCGACCGGTGCCGCACGACCCGGAGGACGAGTATGCCCACCCAGTCCCAGCACCACTCCCACGGCCACGCGGTGTTCCCCTGGCCGCAGCTGCTGGTGGTCCTCGCGGCGTTCCTGCTCCTGCTCTACGGGCTCCTCGGGTTCCGCTACAGCGGCCTTCCCGGGCTGCCCGCGGCGAGCGGGGAGCTGCTGGGCATCGGGGTGGACCCGCTGCGCGACCTGGTGCACCTCGTCCTCGGCGTGGCGGGACTGCCGTGCGCCACGCGGCTGCCCTGGGCGCGGGGCTTCGGGGTGGTGCTCATGCTCCTGGGCGCCGCCGAGGTCCTGCTCGGACTCCTGACCGGCGTGTTCCGGCTGGTCCCGGCCGGGCCGTTCGCCACCAACGCCGGTTCGGTGCTGGTGGGGGTCCTGCTGCTGGTGCTGGGCGCGGTCGCCGTGTTCGGACGCGCGTTCAGCGACGCCCCGTACGCGGGTCTCCAGCGCGGGGTGGAGGCCGCGGGCCGCCGGGTGACGGGGCTGCGCGACCGCAGCGTGCACGCGGGCACCGACGACGTGGGCACCGAGGACAGGGGCCCGGCGGCGTGGAGCGACGAGCCGGCCGGTGACGGCGACCGGTCCGGCGGGCACGGCGCCGCCCG
>NZ_WWFY01000354.1:0-3834 GCF_009864975.1 Pseudonocardia sp. SID8383 | reverse complement strand
CCGACAGCCCGCCGATCGCGAGCGCGGTGGCGGTGAACGCCCACCCCTCGCGGCCGGCCAGCAGCGCCACCCCGGCCGCGGCGAGGGCCGCGCCGGCGAGCCAGGCGACCGTGGTGGTCCAGGACGGCTCGCGCAGCGCGAGCGTCGCGGCCAGGAACGCGACGGTCACCAGCAGCACCGGGGCCACCGCGCGCAGCGCGAACCGCCGCGCCCGGTACCGCACCGGCCCGTCGGTCTTCAGTGCCAGGAACACCGCGCCGTGCAGCAGGAACAGCGCCGTGGTGACGACGCCGCCGAGCAACGCGTAGCCGTTCAGCAGGTCCCCGAGCGACGCGGTGACCACGGTGTTCTGCCCGCTGCCCGGGGCACTGAGCACGGTGGGAAGGCCGCGGACCAGGTTCGCGAGGACCATGCCCCACACGAACGCCGGCACCAGCGACCCGAGACCGATCATCAGGTCCCAGCGGGCCTTCCACGGCGCGTCGGAGCGCTTGTGCCGGTACTCCAGCCCGACCCCGCGCACGATCAGGCCCAGCAGGACCAGCAGCACCGGCAGGTAGAGGCCCGACAGCATGGCGGCGTACCAGGCGGGGAACGCGGCGAACATCGCGCCGACGGCGGCGATCAGCCACACCTCGTTGCCGTCCCACACCGGGCCGATCGCGCCGAGGGCGGCCTCGCGGTCGTCCTCCTCGTCGCGGCCCAGGACGCGGACCAGCATCCCGACGCCGAAGTCGAACCCCTCGAGCACCAGGTAGCCGGTCCACAGCACGGCCACGGCCAGGAACCAGATCGTGGGCAGGTCCATCGTCGTCCCTCCGGGGTCAGTAGCTGAACGCCGCGGGGCGGCGCTCGGCGTCGGTGTCGGCGGGGTCGGCGTCGTCGGCGTCGCCGGGCGGGGCCGCGGGGGCGGCGGGTCCGGCGGCGACGTAGCGGAACAGCAGCCGCACCTCGACGACGGCGAGGATCCCGTAGAGCGCGGTGAACGCGGCCAGGGAGAACGCGACCTGGCCCAGGCTCACTCCGGGGGACACGCTCTGCGCGGTGAGCAGCTCGCCGTGCACCGTCCAGGGCTGGCGGCCCATCTCGGTCAGCACCCAGCCGGCGATGTTCCCCGCCAGCGCCGCGGGCAGCGCGGCGACCACACCCCGGTAGGCCCACCGCTGGAGCCGCCCGGCCGGAGCCGGTGCGCCGTCGCGGGTGAAGCCGGGCAGCCGGCCGCCGCGGGTCAGCCAGAGCCCGGCCGTCGCGACCGCGACCCCGGCCAGGCCGAGGCCCATCATCAGCCGGAACGCCCAGTAGAGGACGGCGATGTTGGGCCGGTAGTCCCCGGGCCCGTAGAGCGCCTCGTACTGCGCCTGCACGTTCTCGATGCCCTGCACCGGGCCCCACGGGCTGCCGGTGGCCAGGAAGCTCAGGACACCGGGGATCTGCACGTTGACGTGGTTGCGGCTGCCCTGGACGTCGCCGACGGCGAACAGCGAGAACCCGGCCGACTCCTCGGTCTGCCACAGCGCCTCGGCCGAGGCGAGCTTCATCGGCTCGTAGGTGGCGGCCAGCTTGGCCTGGTGATCACCGGAGGCGATGACCAGCACCCCGGCCACGAGGGTGACCAGGAACCCGGTGCGCAGGGTCTTCCGGAACAGCGCGTGCTCGCCCGGGTGCGGCGTCGCGTCACCGGGACGGCTCCAGCGTTCGCGCATCAGCTTCCAGGAGCTCACCGCGGCGACGAACAGCCCCGCGATCAGGAACGCCGCGGCGACGACGTGGGTGTAGGTCGACCAGGCCTGCGGGTTGGTCAGCACGGCGCCGATGTCGGTGAGCCGGGCCCGTCCGGTGGCGCGGTCGACCTCGTAGCCGACCGGGTTCCGCATCCACGCGTTCGCCGCGAGGATGAAGTACGCCGAGAGGTTGGACCCGATCGCCGCGGCCCAGATGCAGGCCAGGTGCACGCCTTTCCGCAGCCGGTCCCATCCGAAGATCCACAGCCCGATGAAGGTGGACTCCAGGAAGAAGGCGATGAGCGCCTCCATCGCCAGCGGTGCGCCGAACACGTCGCCGACGAAGGTGGAGTAGGAGCTCCAGTTCATCCCGAACTGGAACTCCTGCACGATCCCGGTGACCACGCCCATCGCGAAGTTGATCAGGAACAGCTTCCCGAAGAACGTGGTGGCGCGCAGGTACTCCTCCCGGCCCGTGCGGAACCAGGCGGTCTGCAGCGACGCGACGATCACCGACAGGCCGATGGTCAGCGGCACGAACAGGAAGTGGTAGATCGTGGTGATCCCGAACTGCCAGCGGGCCAGGTCGAGCGCGTCCATCCGGACCTCCCGAGCGAAGTTCTACGTCCAGTAGTAGTTCTACCGTAAGTAGAAGATCGGTGGGGGGCCGGGCTCGGTGGCCCTCGACACGCGGGTCGTCGCGGAGGTGCTCAGCCGCCGGTGCGCGGGTCGAAGGCGCCGTGCTCGCGCAGCACGTCGAGCACCTCCGGCAGGTCGGCGAAGGCCCGTTCGACGTCGGCCGGGGCGGCGACGCGGTGTGCGTTCGCCTCGACGTAGGCGCGGACCGCGGCGTCGAACCGCTGTGCGCCGACGGCGTCGCGACCCGCGAACAGCGCGGCGGCACCCTGGTCGTAGACGCCGTCGACGAGGTCGGTGAACCCGCCGCGGGAGTCCCAGAACGACATGGGGGCGCCGATCGGGCCCGCGACGTCGCCGGGTCCGAAGCTGCCGATCCGGTACAGGTCGCGCTGGTCGGCGACCAGGGCCTGGGCCCAGGTCGTGAACGCCTCGTCCAGCCACGGGTCACGGGCCTGGTCGTTGCCGACCAGCGCGTAGAACCAGGAGTGGGCGATCTCGTGCGCGGCCAGCGACGGGCGGGTGGCGTCGTCGACGTCGCCGAACTGCAGGTGGGTCGGGAACTCGACGCCGTCGCTCTGGGTGGGCACGACCGTCAGCCACAGGTCCGGGTACGGGTAGGGCCCCAGCAGCCGTTCCAGGGCGGGCAGGAAGCGGGCGACCTCGCCCTGCCAGTCCTGCGCGGAGCCGCGCAGCTCCCCGCCGCGCCGGGCGCCGGCGCGGCCCGCGGTGGGCAGTGCGACGTGCACCCGGGTGGAGCCGACCGTGGACTCGGCGACCCGGTAGGCGCCGACGGCGACCGCGATGTCACGGACCGCGTCGGCGGTGAAGGTGCGGGTGAGCCGCCCGCTGCCGGCGTCGCGGGTGCCGGTGGCCGTCCCGACCCCGACCACCTGCTGGTCCGCCGCCGCGGTGACGGCGAGCGAGGCGAGCCGGTAGTCCTCGGCGACGACGGTCTCGCCGGACATCCGCACCGCGGGGGTGCGGACCCAGCCGCGGCCGCGGACCCAGTCCAGCACCGGCAGCGGACTGCCGAGCCAGGCGGTGCCCGCCGACGTGGAGTGCCCGATGCGTTCGGTGGAGTCCTCGCCGAGGGTGAGGGTGAACCCGAGCTGCGCGGTGACGGTGGTGCCCGCGTCGGCGCAGGACGGCAGCGGCAGCTCGACGAGCGTGCCGGGCGCGCCGTCCGGGGCGCCCGCCTGCTCGGTGCGCGGGGTGACCGGGGTGCCGTCGACGCTCGCGTCGGTGACCCGGGACGAGCCGCCGTCGGAGACGACGGTCGGCCGGTTGGTCCAGAGCCGGAAGACCAGCTCGCAGATCCGGGCGTCGGGGGTGAAGCGGACGGTCTGGCGGCCGGTGGCCGAGGACAGGTCCGGGGCGAGGTCCAGCGACGCGTCGACGACCGGGCGCTGCGGCCACGGGGCCGCCCGCTCGACCTGCGGCACGCCGGCCGCGCAGCCCCCCAGCACGGCCAGGA
>NZ_WWFY01000353.1:0-1908 GCF_009864975.1 Pseudonocardia sp. SID8383 | reverse complement strand
CGCCCGCGCCGGGTCGCCGGGCCCGGACGGGCGCGTGTCGCTCGACGACACCGCGACCGGTGCCCGCGGCACCTACCCCACCGAGCGGGTGCAGGAGGCCGTGCCGCTGGACCGGCCGGGCTGGCGCACCGTGCGGGTGCCCGTCTCCGCGTTCCCGGCGGACGTCGACCGGGTGCGGGTGCACGCCGTCGACACCGCCGTCGGGCCGGGCGGCTGGGTGGCCGCGGCCGCCCCGCGGATGCTCACCCCGGCGCCGGTGGTGCCGATGCTGCGCGACGCCGACGGCCCGGTCTACGTCGACTGGTCGATCCTCTGGTCGGCGCCCTGCCTGCGCGACCTGCCCGCCGTCCGGGCCGGGCTCGTGCAGACCCCGCGCTACCTGGTGCTGGGCCCGTCGTCGCTGGGGTTCGCCGTGGACGTGTCGTTCGCCGACGTCGCCGGGGGAAGCTTCGCGGCGATGCGCCGCACCACCACCGAGCAGGTCGTCGCGACCCGGATCGACACCGCCGACGACCCGGACCAGGCCGACTGGGGCTCGGTCACCCGGATCGACACCGACCTCGCCGTCGACGCCTACGACGTCACCTCGGTCCCGGTGCGCCGCTGGGGCTGGGAGGGCGACCGGACCCCGGTCGGGTACCCGGCCCTCCCGGCACCGTGACCACCCTCCGGTCGGAGGGGGCCCACGGCCGCGTCCGGCTGATAGACACATGCGGACACCCGCACGCAACGAAGCGAGGGACACCGTGGCCTTCCCCGGTCTGCAGCACGTCGCCCTGACCGTCAGCGATCTCGAACGCAGCACGCGCTGGTACGCGGCACTGTTCGGCACCGAGCCCGTCCTGGACGAGGACGAGGAGGGCGGCCGCTTCCACCACACCGTCTTCGCCCTCGACGGCGGGATGCTGTTCGGTCTGCACACCCACCAGGGCCGCGAGTCCGGCGAGCCGTTCGACGAGGAGCGCACCGGCCTCGACCACGTCGGCTTCGCGGTCGGCTCGCACGCCGAGCTGGAGCAGTGGGCGCAGAAGCTGACCGAGCTCGGGATCGCCCACGAGGGCGTCAAGAAGGCGCACTACGGCAGCGGCGTCTCCTTCCGCGACCCGGACAACATCGCCCTGGAGTTCTTCACCGGGCCGGAGTGAGCCGGTGCGGGGCGTGTCCGGACACGCCCCGCCGCACGCCCACCCGGTGGACGGTTCCTTGCTCCTGACCGGGTATCGCGATCGAATCATGCGGTGATGCGCACCCTGCTGGAGCCGTTCTGGCCGGGCCGGCGTGTCGTGGCGTTCGACGAGCTGTGTCGGTGGGCCGCGTAGCGACCCCGAGGGGTCGCCGCGTGGCCGCCCCGTGCCCCGTGTGCGGGTACGACGCCCGCGCCACCGACCGTCCATTCCGGAGGACCCCGTGTCCGTCACCGACGAACTGCTCGAGAACAACGCCCGCTACGCCGAGAGCTTCTCCGGCCCGCTGCCGCTGCCACCCGCCCGCAAGATCGCGGTGGTCGCCTGCATGGACGCCCGGCTCGACGTGTACCGCATCCTCGGCCTGGCCGAGGGCGACGCCCACGTCATCCGCAACGCCGGCGGTGTCGTCACCGACGACGAGATCCGCTCGTTGACGATCAGCCAGCGGCTGCTGGGGACCGAGGAGATCATCCTCATCCACCACACCGACTGCGGGATGCTGACCTTCACCGACGACGCGTTCAAGGCCTCGATCCGCGACGAGACCGGCATCAAGCCGGAGTGGGCCGCCGAGGCGTTCGACGACCTCGACGCCGATGTCCGCCAGTCGGTCGCCCGGATCCGGGCGAACCCGTTCGTCCCGCACACCGACGCGGTCGGCGGCTTCGTGTTCGACGTCGCGACCGGGCGGCTGACCGAGGTGGAGTAGCCCCGTCGCACC
>NZ_WWFY01000352.1:0-4739 GCF_009864975.1 Pseudonocardia sp. SID8383 | reverse complement strand
CGGCGGACCCGGCGGGCTCGCGCAGGCCCGCGGCCACGGCGACGCCCGTCTCGAGGGCCTCGGTCGGGTCCGGTCCGGGTGCGGCACCGCCGCGGAACCGGCGCGCGCTCAGCCGCGGCCGCAGCGACGTGCGCGCAGCAGGCGTCACACGTTCGTGGTCCCCCTCGGCCGACACCTGAGTGAGGATAGGGCCCGGGCGGTCGGTGCGGCGCGACCTGGGCGCTAGCCTTCGCACGTGATCGGCTCCACCCGGCTCAGCGAACTCGATCCCCAGGTCGAGGGTGCGCTGCGGATGCCGGACCCGCGGTCGGGCCCGGTGCGCTCGCTGGTGACCCGCCTGGCGATCGCGGTGTTCGCGCTCGGCGCGACGACGTTGATCGTCTTCTTCGGGCGCGACGGCTACCTCGACAACAACGGTACGGGCGAGATCTCGCTGCTCGACGCCCTCTACTACGCGACGGTGTCGCTGTCGACGACCGGCTACGGCGACATCGTGCCGGTCAGCCCGATGGCCCGCTCCATCAACATCGCGGTGATCACCCCGTTGCGGGTGCTGTTCCTGATCGTCCTCGTCGGTACGACCGTCGAGCTGCTCACCGAGCGCTCGCGGCAGTCGTTCCGGATCCAGCGCTGGAGGTCGCGCGTGCGCGAGCACATCGTCGTCGTCGGCTACGGCACCAAGGGGCGCGCGGCGGTGGAGACGCTGCTCGGCGACGACGTGGACCCCGGGAAGATCGTCGTCGTCGACACCGACCGGGCGCGGCTGGACGTGGCCTCCGGGCTGGGCCTGGTCACCGTGTCCGGCAACGCGACCCGCTCCGCGGTGCTCCGCATCGCCGGGGTGCAGCTGGCGACGACGCTGGTCGTCGCCCTGGACCGCGACGACACCGCGGTGCTGGTCACCCTGACCGCCCGCGAGCTGTCCAAGTCGATCTCGATCGTCGCCGCGGTGCGCGAGGCGGAGAACGTCCACCTGCTCCGCCAGTCCGGCGCCAGCTCGGTGATCGTGTCCGACGAGACGGCCGGGCGGCTGCTGGGCGTCGCGACCCGCTCGCCCGCCGTCGTCGAGGTGGTGGAGGACCTGCTCACCCCGGACGCCGGCTTCGCGATCTCCCAGCGCCAGGTCGAGCCGACCGAGGTCGGCGGCTCCCCGCGGCACCTGCCCGACATCGTGCTCGGCGTGGTGCGTGGCGAGCAGCTCCACCGGGTCGACTCGGCCGCCGTCGACGCGCTGGAGCGGGGTGACCAGCTGCTCTACGTCCGCAAGGCGACCCCGCCGGACGAGGAGTAGCTCGGCCCCTTGACCTGAAGTCGGCTTCAGGTCACAGAGTGGTCGCATGCGATCACCGACCGGCTACGCCGACCTCGCCGGGCTGATGACCCGGATGACCGGCGACGAGAAGCACGAACCCGCCGCGACCTCCACCCTCGACGTCCTGTGGGTCCTCTACGACCGCGTCCTGCGCGTCGACCCGCAGCACCCCGACGACCCCGACCGCGACCGCTTCCTGGTCTCCAAGGGGCACGGCCCGATGGCGCTCTACGCCGTCCTCGTCGCCCGCGGGTTCCTCGACGACCACCTGCTCGACCGGTTCGCCGGGTACGACTCGACCCTCGGGCACCACCCCGACCGCACGCTCGTGCCCGGGGTGGAGATCTCCTCCGGCTCGCTCGGCCACGGGCTCGGACTGGCCGTCGGCACCGCGTCGGGGCTGCTGCTGCAGGGCCGCGACGCGCGCACCGTCGTCCTCGTCGGCGACGCCGAGCTCGACGAGGGCTCCAACTTCGAGGCGATCCAGTACGCGGGCCGCGCCGGGCTGTCCGGACTGAGCGCCGTCGTCGTCGACAACAGCTCGGCCTCGCACGGCTGGCCCGGCGGGATCGCCGGCCGCTTCACCGCGGAGGGCTGGGTCGCCGTCGACGCCGACGGCCGCGACCACGACGCACTGGAGCGCGCGTTCCGCACCGACCACACCGACCGGCCGCTCGCCGTCGTCGCGCACGTCGAACCGAAGGGGAGCCCCCGATGACCGGCTTTGCTCTGCTCACCGATACGCAGCAGCCCACTCCCTCCGGCCCCGTGACCCCGCCCGACCTGCGGGAACGCTTTTATGCGCTGCTGCCGGAGCTGATCGCGTCCGACACGCGGGCCGTCGCGCTCCTGGCCGACATCGGGGCCGGCTACGTCGACGTCCCGCCCGACCTCGCCGACCGCGTGATCAACGTCGGCATCCGCGAGCAGCTGCTCGTCTCCACCGCCGGTGGGCTCGCGCTGACCGGGATGCGCCCGGTCGTGCACACCTTCGCGCCGTTCCTCGTCGAACGGCCCTACGAGCAGCTCAAGCTCGACCTCGGGCACCAGGGCGTCGGGGCGCTGCTGGTGTCGGCCGGCGGGTCCTACGACATGGCGGGCGCGGGGGAGACCCACTTCGGCCCGCGCGACGTGCCGCTGCTCGACACCCTCGACGGTTGGACCGTCCACGTGCCCGGGCACGCCGACGAGGCGGAGGCGCAGCTGCGGGCCGCCCTGCCCGGCGACGACCGGGTCTACGTCCGGCTCTCGGGCGCGTCCAACGCGCGGCCCTACGGGGCGGGCCCGTCGATGACGGTGCTGCGGCGGGGGCGCCGGGGGACGGTCGTCGCGGTGGGGCCCCTGGCGGACCGGACGCTCGCCGCCGTCGCCGACCTGGACGTGACCGTCCTGTACGCCGGGACCGTCCGCCCGTTCGACGCGGCCGGCCTGCGCGCCACGCTGTCCGAGCCGGATGTCGTGCTCGTGGAGCCCTACCTCGCCGGGACCTCGGTGCGGCACGTCTCCGACGCGCTCGCCGACCTGCGGCACCGGGTCCTCGGGCTCGGGGTCGGCGCCGCCGAGCTGCGTCGCTACGGCAGCCCGGAGGACCACGACGCCGCGCACGGCCTGGACGTCGCGGGCATCCGCCGGTCGGTGACGCGCTTCCTCTCGTAGGGTCGGGGCGTGCGTCTGGCCACCTGGAACGTGAACTCCGCGAAGTCCCGGCTGCCGCGGCTGCTGCCGTGGCTCGACGAGCGGGAACCCGACGTCGTCTGCCTCCAGGAGACCAAGCTCTCCGACGACGACTTCGCCGCGGCCTTCGACGAGGCACTGGCCGAGCGCGGCTACGCGAGCGCGCACCACGGCCAGGGCCGGTGGAACGGCGTCGCCCTGCTGTCGCGGGTGGGTCTGGACGACGTCGTGCGCGGCCTGCCCGACGAGCCCGTCTTCACCGAGGGCGGGCTGGAGGTCCCGGACGCGCGCTCCGTCACCGCCACCTGCGGCGGGCTGCGGGTCACCTCGGTGTACGTGCCGAACGGCCGCAGCCCGGAGGACCCGCACTACGCCTACAAGCTGCGCTGGCTCGGTGCACTGCGCGAGCTGGTCGCGACGGGCGACCCCGCGTCGACCGTGGTGGCCGGGGACGTGAACATCGCCCCCACCGACGACGACGTCTGGGACCGTTCCCTGTTTGACGGCGCCACCCACGTCACCCCCGACGAGCGGGCCGCGCTCGCCGCGCTGCTCGGGACCGGGCTGCGCGACGTCCTGCGCGAGCGCTGGCCCGACGAGCGCGTGTTCAGCTACTGGGACTACCGGGCCGGCCGGTTCCACCAGGACCAGGGGATGCGGATCGACCTGGTGCTGGCCGGGTCGGGCCCGGCCGACCGTCGCGCGGCGGTGTGGGTGGACCGCAAGGCGCGCAAGGGGAAGCTCCCCAGCGACCACGCCCCGGTCGTCCTGGACCTCGACGAGGCCCCCGACGGCGACGTCGGCCCGGTCGTCCCGCCGCCCTCGGCCCCGGCACCGCTCAGCCGTCGGCGATAACCACTCGCCGCCCGCGTGGGACCTGTCGTGTGGTTCGAGTTGCAACATCCGGAGTAAGCCGATAGCCCATCAGGCGTACACCGCTACCTCCGGGGGATGACTCGCATGACGACGACCACGAACCACCCGCGCCGGATCAGCCGCACCGTCGGTGCCGCCGTCGCCGCGGCCGCACTCGTGGGGCTGACCGCCTGCGGTGGCGAGACGCCGCAGGTGCCGAACCTGCCCGACAACCTCCCGCAGGTCCCGGGCGTCGGCGACCCGCGCCAGGCGTTCGGCGACGCGCACCAGAAGGCGCTCGGCCTCGCCGCGCTCGGCGGCATCGGCCTGGAGCAGGGCGTCGGGGACAAGGTCAAGGAGCTCGCGCCGCAGGTGCAGGGCGAGGGCCAGCAGATCAACGACAAGCTGCGGGGGCTGGCGTCGTCGATCGGCGTCTCGCTGCCCGACCAGGTCTCCCCGGAGATCCAGTCCCAGGTCGACGACCTCAAGGCCCGCACCGGTGAGCAGTTCGACCAGGGCTGGCTGCAGGCCGCGCAGGAGCAGGTCGGACAGCTCAGCGACCAGGCCCAGCAGCTGCTGAACGTCCCCGGCCTGCCGCCGGAGCAGCTCGATCAGGCCCGCGCGCAGCTCACGAACCTGGGTGAGCTGAAGACCAAGCTGGACCAGGCCGCGGCCGAGGCCGGGGCCACGACCCCGGGCTCCGGCTCGGACAACCCCGGGAACGGCACCGACGGGAACGGCACCGACGGGAACGGCGCCGACGGGAACGCCGCCGGGCCCGGCGACGGGACCGCGCCCGGTGCGGGCACCGGCAACGGCAACGGCAACGGCAACGGCTCGGCCTCCGGTTCCGGTGACGCCGCGGGCCGGGGCGGCTCCGGCGCGCCCGCCGTCGACG
>NZ_WWFY01000351.1:0-7054 GCF_009864975.1 Pseudonocardia sp. SID8383 | reverse complement strand
GCAGCGGCTCCCCCGCGGCGACGCGCAGCTGCAGCTCGACCAGGTCCAGACCGGTGACCTCCTCGGTGACCGGGTGCTCGACCTGCAGGCGGGTGTTCATCTCGAGGAAGAAGAACTCGTCGGGACGGTCCGAGCTCACGATGAACTCGACGGTCCCGGCGCCGGTGTAACCGACGCTGCGGGCGGCCTCGCAGGCGGCGCGGCCCATCTCGTCGCGCTGCGCGGGGGTGAGCAGAGCCGACGGCGCCTCCTCGATGATCTTCTGGTGGCGGCGCTGCAGCGAGCACTCGCGCTCGCCGAGGTGCACGACGGCGCCGTGCGCGTCGGCCATCACCTGGATCTCGATGTGCCGCGGCGTGGTGACCAGCCGCTCGACGAGCAGGGTGTCGTCGCCGAAGGAGCCGCGGGCCTCGCGGCGCGCACCGGCGATCGCGTCGGCCAGCTGCTCCGGGGAGTGCACCTCGCGCATGCCCTTGCCCCCGCCGCCCGCGGACGGCTTGAGCAGCACCGGGTAGCCGATGTCGGCGACGACGGAGGCCAGGTCGTCGTCGGTGAGGCCGGAGCCGTCGGAGCCGGGCACGACCGGGACCCCGGCCTTGGCGACGGTCTGCTTGGCGCGGATCTTGTCGCCCATCGCCTCGATCGCCGACGACGGCGGCCCGACGAAGGCGATCCCCGCCTGCTCGCAGGCGGCGGCGAACGCGGTGTTCTCGGACAGGAAGCCGTAGCCGGGGTGGATCGCCTGCGCACCGGTCGCCCGGGCGGCGGCGATCACGTTCTCCACCGACAGGTAGGACTCGCCGGCGGCGGCCGGGCCGATCCGGACGGCCTCGTCGGCGGCGCGGACGTGCGGGGCCGCGGCGTCGGCGTCGGAGTACACGGCGACCGACCGGACGCCCAGCGAGCGCAGGGTGCGGATGACGCGGACCGCGATCTCGCCGCGGTTCGCGACCAGGACGGTGTCGAACAGTGCCGATCCCATGGGGGCCCTCACATCCGGAAGACGCCGAAGGCCGGGTCGGCCAGGGGCGCGTTGGCGGCGACGGACAGGGACAGCCCGAGGACGGTGCGGGTGTCGGCGGGGTCGATGACGCCGTCGTCCCACAGCCGGGCGGTGGAGTAGAGGGGGTGTCCCTGCTCCTCGTACTGGGCGCGGATCGCGTCCGGGTCGGCGTTGCCGACGGTGCCGAGCACGGTGGCGGCCTGCTCGCCCCCCATGACCGAGATGCGGGCGTTGGGCCACATGAACAGGAACCGCGGCGAGTACGCCCGCCCGCACATCGCGTAGTTGCCGGCGCCGAAGGACCCGCCGATGACGACGGTCAGCTTCGGCACCCGGGTGGAGGCCACGGCGGTGACCATCTTCGCGCCGTTGCGGGCGATGCCACCGGCCTCGTACTCGCGGCCGACCATGAACCCGGAGATGTTCTGCAGGAACACCAGCGGGATACCGCGCTGGTCGCACAGCTCCACGAAGTGCGCGCCCTTGGTCGCGGACTCGGAGAACAGGATCCCGTTGTTGGCGACGATCCCGACCGGATGGCCGTGGATCCGGGCGAACCCGGTGACCAGGGTGGTGCCGTACTCGGACTTGAACTCCGCGAACCGCGAGCCGTCGACGACCCGGGCGATGACCTCACGCACGTCGTAGGGGGTGCGGGTGTCGGTCGGCACCGCGGCGTAGAGCCCGGCGGGGTCGACGGCGGGCTCCTCGGTGGGGCGCACCTCCCACGGCCGCGGAGCACGCGGGCCGAGCGTCGCGACGATCGCGCGGACCCGGGCGAGCGCATCGGCGTCGTCGACGGCGAGGTGGTCGGTCACACCGGAGACCTTCGCGTGCAGGTCCCCGCCGCCCAGTTCCTCGGCGGTGACGACCTCGCCCGTCGCGGCCTTCACCAGCGGCGGGCCGCCCAGGAAGATCGTGCCCTGGTTACGGACGATCACGGCCTCGTCGCTCATCGCCGGCACGTACGCCCCGCCCGCGGTGCAGGAGCCGAGGACGGCGGCGATCTGCGGGATGCCCTGCCCGGACATCTGCGCCTGGTTGTAGAAGATCCGGCCGAAGTGCTCGCGGTCGGGGAACACATCGTCCTGCTCGGGCAGGTACGCGCCCCCGGAGTCCACCAGGTACACACACGGCAGCCGGTTGTGCAGCGCCACCTCCTGCGCGCGCAGGTGCTTCTTGACCGTCATCGGGTAGTAGGTGCCGCCCTTGACCGTCGCGTCGTTGGCCACGACCACGACCTCCCGGCCGGCGACCCGCCCGACCCCGGTGATCATCCCGGCGCCGGGGGCCTGGTCGTCGTACATGCCGTTCGCGGCCAGCGGGGACAGCTCCAGGAACGGCGACGACGGGTCCACCAGCGCGTCCACCCGGTCGCGCGGCAGGAGCTTCCCGCGCTCGACGTGCCGGACCCGCGACCGCTCCGGCCCACCGAGCCGGGTCCGCTCCAGCCGATCACGCAGATCGGCGACCAGGGCGCGGTGCGCGGCGTCGTTCTCCGCGGCGCGCGCGTCGGCCGGATCCACCGCCGTGCCGAGCCGCGGGGCCTCCGGGGCCGGCGCGGGTGGGGCCTGCGGTGCCGTCATCGGACCTCCCGGGGAACGCTGCCTGTTAATGACCGTTAACAGGTTAGCGGTTGTTAACACGTGGCGTCCAGAGCGGGCGTCCCGCGGACTAGGCTGGGGCCGTGCGCCTGCTACTGGTCGAGGACGAGAAGCCGCTCGCCGAGCTGGTCCGCCGGGGCCTCGCCGGGGAGGGGCACGAGGTCGAGGTCGCGCACGACGGCCCCACCGGACTGCAGCTCGCGCTGACCGGCCGGCACGACGTGGTCATCCTCGACATCATGCTGCCGGGCCTGTCGGGCTACCGGATCCTGCAGCACCTGCGCGACCGCGGCGTGTGGACGCCGGTGCTCATGCTGACCGCCAAGGACGGCGAGTACGACGAGGCCGACGCCTTCGACCTCGGCGCGGACGACTACCTGACCAAGCCGTTCTCGTTCGTCGTGCTGCAGGCGCGGCTGCGCGCGCTGCTGCGCCGGGCCGGCGAGGCCGCACCGACCGTGCTGCGGGTCGGGGACCTCAGCCTGGACCCGGGCACGCACCGGGTGCACCGCGGCGAGACCGAGATCCCGCTGACCCCGCGCGAGTTCGGCGTGCTCGAGCACCTGATGCAGAACACCGGGCAGGTCGTGACCAAGACCGACATCCTGCGCTCGGTCTGGGACGCCCACTACGACGGCGAGGTCAACGTCGTCGAGGTCTACGTCGGCTACCTGCGCCGCAAGATCGACGCACCGTTCGGGACGCACAGCATCGAGACACTGCGCGGCGTCGGCTACCGGATGTCCGAGCCCGCGCCCGCGCCGCCCCGCTGACCCGCGGGGACCCGCTCAGCGACGACGGTCGGACGGCCGCCGCGGCGACGGCGCCCCGACCGGCTCCCGCTCGGCCCGGGCGGGCTCGCGCCCGGTGTCCCGGGTGTCACGGGACGTCTCCCGGCTGGCGACGGCGGTGCCGCCACGTCCCCGCTGCCCACGCGGCGTGACGACCGGCAACGGCCGGGTGGCGTTCTCGTCGAACGGGCTACCGACGGTGTTCGGCCGGATCGGCAGCGGCCCGGTCGGCGGGTCGAGGCGACTGTGGGCGGGTGGTGCGGACACGTCGTCCTCCGGGTCGGGCGGGGTCGTCACCGGACCGCTGTCCGGGGTCCGACCGTCCGTGCCCGAGCCGTGGGTGACGGCCGGGTCACCGGGCGTGCGCATCATGCCATCCGGAGCGGCGGTCCCGCGTGCCGACGCGCCCGCCCCCACGGGGCCCGCCGACACCGGGCGGGCCGGGGCCTCGGGAGCGACCGCGGAGCCCATGACCGGGCGGACCGGAGCGGTGCCGCCCGAGGCCGTGCCGTTCTGCGCCGTGCCGTTCTGCGCCGTGCCGTTCTGCGCCGTGCCGTTCTGCGCCGTGCCGTTCTGCGCCGTGCCGTTCTGCGCCGTGCCGTTCTGCGCCGTGCCGTTCTGCGCCGTGCCGTGCTCCGGTGTCCCGTGGTCGGCGCCGCCCTGCCCCAGCCACGCGGCCGGGCCGAAGTCGGCAGGCTCCTCGGCCCGCGCCCACGGCGACCGTGTGGTCACCCGCGGGATCGGACCGGAGGGCCGGTCGTCGCACAGCTCCGCGGCCGGCTCGCCGTCGAACCCGGCCCCGGCGTGGTCGGCGTCCACCGGTCCGGGGGTCTCCTCCTCGGGCAGCGGCGCCGTCACGGCGGGCACGGTGACCCGGAACCGGGCCCCGCCCAGCTCGGGCGACGAGGTCGCCTCCACGGTCCCGCCGTGCGCCGCGACCAGCTCGGCGACGATCGCCAGGCCGAGCCCGGAGCCGCCGTCACCGCGGGAACGGGCCTCGTCGAGCCGCACGAAGCGCTCGAAGACCCGGGCGCGGTCGGCCTCGGGGACGCCGTTGCCGTCGTCGTCGACCTCGATCACCGCGAGGTCGCCCTCGGCCCGGACCGACACCGCGACCGTCGACGACGCGTGCCGCTTGGCGTTGTCGACCAGGTTGCGCAGTACCCGGACCAGCTGCCCGCGGTCGCCGACCACCCGGACGGGCTCACTGGTCACCCGGACCGCGACGGCGGTCTCGGCCGACGGACGCTCCCGCTCGGCGTCGGCGATCTCGTCGAGGTCGACCTCCTCGCGGCGCGGCGCGATGCCGCGCTCGTCGGCACGGGCGAGGAACAGCAGGTTCTCGACCAGGCCGGTCAGCCGGGAGGCCTCCCCGCGCAGCACGTCGACGGTGGCCCGGTCCGCGGACGCCTCCGGCATGCCCGAGCCGAGCAGCTCCAGGCCGGTCGACACGGTCGCGAGCGGGCTGCGCAGCTCGTGGCTGGCGTCGGCGACGAAGCGGCGCTGGGTCGCCTGGGAGGACTCGATCCGCCCGAGCATCTGGTTCATGGTGCGGGCGAGACGGCCGACCTCGTCGCGGGCGGCCGGCTCGTCGACGCGCTGGGAGAGGTCCTTGTCGCCCATCCCGGCGACCCGGGACCGCATGTCCTCCACCGGGCGCAGTGCACGGCCGGCGAACAGGTAGGTGAAACCGCCCGCGACCAGCACCAGCAGCGGGACCCCGCCCGCGACGAGCCAGGTGACGAGGTCGACGGCGCTGTGCATCTGGTCGGTCGGCTGGGCGGAGTAGATCGTGATCGGCCGGTCGAAGGCACGCACGCCGAGCCCGACGACCATCATGTCCTCGGTCTGCAGCGGGCCGGCGTCGGGCTCCGGGCCGCCCGCCTCGTGGAAGGTGACCGGCACGTCCATCTGGGAGCGCGTCTCGTGCGGGGCGAGAACCCAGTCCACCAGCTTCGGCTGCCCGTCCAGCGGCTCGGACGAGGCGAACACCTCGATGTTGCGGCCCTCGCCGTTCGACCCGACCCGGTCGTCCGGCGCGCCGGTCCGGTCGCTCCAGGCCGTGACGACCTGCACCAGGTCGGTGCGGCGGGCGGTGGTCACCACCGCGTTCTCCTTGGCCGGGTCGCCGGGGCGGTAGTCGGCGAAGTTGGCCTGGATCCGCTCGGCCACCTGCTGGGCGTTGGCCAGCAGCGCCTCCTCGGTATTGCGCTTCAGCTGGCTCTCGAGGACCAGCACCAGCGACACACCGGCGACGACGAGCACCATCGCGACCGCCGTCGCCGCCGCGAGGGCGGACGCGGCGCGGACGCCGAGACGCTCGCGCATCCGGCGCAGGGTCCTCATCACGCTCACGAGGGTATCGCCGCCGACCTGTGCGGAGCCTGAGACGGACCGCACGGGGCGTTAACAATCGTTAACCGACGACGCTACGATCGCCCGATGGCCGCAGCTGGACCCTCCCCCGCGGATGGCGCGGGCGCGCGCACAGAGGCCCCGTCGCGGCGCGAGCAGATCCTGACCGAGGCGGCCCGGCTGTTCGCCCGGCACGGCTTCCACGGGGTGAGCATCGCCGACCTCGGCGCCGCGGTCGGCGTCAGCGGCCCCGCCCTCTACCGGCACTTCCCCGGCAAGGAGGCGCTGCTCGCCGAGCTGCTCATCGACATCTCCGAGCGACTGCTCGACGGCGGCCGCGCCCGCGTGCACCACGACGACCCCCGTGCCGCGCTGGCCGACCTCGTCGACTTCCACGTCGCGTTCGCGACCCGGGAGCCGGAGCTGATCGTCGTGCAGGACCGGGACCTGGCGAACCTGCCCGAGGAGCCGCGCCGCACCGTGCGGCGGCTGCAGCGCACCTACGTCGAGCTGTGGGTGGACACGCTGCGCCGGGCGCACCCCGACGTCGCCCCGGCCGAGGCCCGCACCGTCGCCCACGGGGTGTTCGGTCTGCTCAACTCCACGCCGTACGCACCGCGGGCCGAGCAGCCGTCACCGCGCGGGGCGGACGCCCGGGCCGCGGTGCTGCGCCGGATGGCGCTGGCCGCGCTGGCGGTCGCCCCGGCCTGAGCAGCACCGGTCAGAGCCCCCCGTCAGGCCCCGACGCGCTCCCGTTCGGGATCCACGGGGACCGGCGCGACGGCGGCCCGGCCCCGCCGGTCCTCCCGGCGCGCGACGACGAGCAGCCGCAGCCCGTTCAGGCACACCAGCACCGTGGACAGCTCGTGCCCGGCGACGCCGACGACCAGCGGCAACGTCCCGATCAGGTCCCACCCGACCAGGACCACGATCACCGTGGCGGCGAAGGCCAGGTTCGCCCGCGCGATCCGCCGAGCCCGCCGGGCCAGCACGACCAGCGGGGCCAGCGAGCCGAGCGGGTCACGGGTGAGCACGCCGTCGGCGGCCTCCAGGGACAGCGCCCCCGCCCCCTCGGAGACCACGAGGCCGACGTCGGCCGACGCGAGCAGCGGCGCGTCGTTGATGCCGTCGCCCGCGGCGAGCACCCGGCGGCCCCGGGCCTGCTCCGCGCGGACGACCTCAACCTTGCCGTCGGGCAGCAGCCCGGCCCGCACCCGGGTCAGGCCGAGCCGGTCGGCGAGCACCCGGGCGGGACGCTCGGCGTCGCCGGTGAGGACCTGCGGGTCGCCGCCGACCTCGCG
>NZ_WWFY01000350.1:0-2242 GCF_009864975.1 Pseudonocardia sp. SID8383 | reverse complement strand
CACCAGCTCCGGCACGGCGGCCGCGGTCGGGGGCACCGCGCGGTCGAGCCCGGCCAGGGTCGCCCGCAGCACCGCCGGGTTGCCGCCGGTGCAGCGACGGGCGAGGACGGTGAAAGCGCGGTCGGGAGGCGTCGGGTACTCGGCGGTGACCACCTCCCGCACCGCGCCGAGGGAGAGCGGCCCCGTCCGCAGCACGACGTCCGACGGGCCGGTCGGCGAGACGGCCCAGCCGAGACCGTCGTGCGTGCCGTTCAGGGCGACCAGAAGGCCGACCGGCGCCTCGCGCCGTCGCCGGAGCAGCATCTGCAGCCACTGTCCCGTGTCCTCGTCGGCCCAGTGCAGGTCGTCGACGACCAGGAGCACCGGGCCGGTGCGGGCGAGGTCGAGCACAGCACGGCACCACTCGTGCAGGACGTCGGCGCCCACCGGCCCCGACCGGGGCGGCGCGGGTACCGGGCCGAGCCGCTCGACCAGACCGTGGCCCGTCGCGAGCGGGCACCCGGTCTCGGTGGGGACGGCCCGCGCGGACAGCACCCGTACCGCGCGGTCGGCGGCACGCCCCGACGCACGGCGGAGCAGGGCCGAGCGCCCCGTACCGGGCTCGCCGGTGATCGCGACGAACGGCGATCCCCCCGCCACCAGCGCGTCGAGGGCGCGGTCGAGCTCGGCGCAGGCGGCGTCCCGTTCGCGCAACACGCCGTCGATCATGCGCTGCGGACCCGGGCGGCATCGACGATCCCGGCCAGGGCGGCCCGGTCGGTGACGCCGAGCTTGCGGAACGCGCTGGTGAGATGGACCTCCACGGTGCGCAGCGTGACGAACAGCGCCTCCGCGATCTCGCGGTTGCGGGCGCCCTCGGCGGCGAGGGCGACCACCCGGCGTTCGGCACCGGTCAGCGGGTCCAGCGGGGAGCCGGTGGGCGGACGCATCCGGCCACCGGCCTGCACGAGCAGTTCCCGGGCGACCCGGGCCGCCCGCAGCGCCCCGCACCGGGCGGCCAGGGTCGCCGCCCGGCGCAGCTGCTCGCGGGCGTCCTCGGCGTGGTCGGACACCAGCATCGCCCGGCCCAGCAGGTGGTGGGCGAGGATCAGCTCGGTCCGGGCGGGCGAGCCCTCGAGCACCTCCACCGCCTCCCGGAGCATGTCCTCGCCGCGCGGACCGGCGGTGACCACACCGCGGGCCAGCAGCGCGAGCCCCCGCCCGCGGCCGGTCCCCCAGCGCGCCGCCCGTTCGGCGCCTCCCTCGACGATCCCGTGTGCCTCGTGCGCCCGGCCGGTGTCGGCGAGCAGGACGGCGGCGTGCACCCACCACGGCGCCAGGACGGGGTTCGCGATACCGGCCGCGTCGAGGCTGTCCCCGCAGCGGCGGTAGGTCGACAGGGCCCGGTCGACGTCGCCGACGTCGGCGGTCGCCCCCGCCCGCGCCATCAGGTAGTCGTGGTACTCCCAGGCGAAGTCCTCGAGCCGGGGCCGGACGATCCCGTCGAGCAGCTCGAGCGCCGCCTCCGGGTCGCCCTGCTGCTGGCGCACGTTCGCCAGTGCGATCGTCGGCACCACGGTGTTCCCCCGCCACGCCTCCTGCTCGGCGATGTCGAGCGCCGTGCGGGCGTCGGCCTCGCCCTCGGCCAGGCTCCCGACGACGACGTGGTTGGTCGCGCGGGTCCCCACGGCGAGGCTGTAGGTCCACGCCGAGGCCTGCTCGCGGCTCTGCACGACGAGCCGGTCGAGCACCGCTGTCGACTCCTCCACCTCGTCGGCCAGCCGCAGCACCAGCGACGAGGCCAGCACCGCCCAGCCGCCGAGGGTGGCCTCGTCGACCAGGAGCACCCGGCGCGCGAGGTCCACGGCCGCGGCCGCGTCGTCACCGTCCATCGCCAGGGTCACCGTCATCATCGCGAGCTTCTGGCGCTCGGCGGGAGTGCGGCCGGCGGGCCGGGCCATCCGTCCCATCCGGTCGATCGTCGCGGCCACGGTCTTCTTCTCGTCGAGCCCGACGACCAGCAGCGCGGCCTCCACGTGCGTGCGCAGCTCGGTCGCCTCGGGACCGGGGTCGGCCGGGAACTCGCGGTCCATCGTGTCCAGGACGTCCTGCAGCACCCGCACCGCACGGGGGGCCTGCTGCACCGCCAGCGAGGTCATGGCCAGCTGCACGGCGGCCTGGGCACGCGAGGGCAGGTCCACGGCCCGGTCGAGCGCGTCGCGCAGCTGCGCGACGGCACGCTCCGGCTCGTGCTGGGCCAGCG
>NZ_WWFY01000034.1:0-8208 GCF_009864975.1 Pseudonocardia sp. SID8383 | reverse complement strand
GCTCGGCGCCGCCGTCGCCGTCACCGCGTGCGACGCCGGGGACCCCGACGCCGTCGCCGCGCTGGTCGGCTCCGTCCCGGCCGGGCACCCGCTGACCGCGGTCGTGCACACCGCCGGCGTCCTCGACGACGGCCTGACCGGCTCGCTCACCCCGGAGCGCCTCGCCGGGGTGCTGCGCCCCAAGCTCGACGCGGCGTGGCACCTGCACGCCGCGACCCGCGAGCTGCCGCTGGCCGGTTTCGTCCTGTACTCGTCGGTGTCGGGGATCCTCGGCAGCGCCGGGCAGGCCAACTACGCCGCCGCCAACGCCGGACTCGACGGCCTCGCCGGGTACCGGGCCGGGCTCGGCCTGCCCGCGGTGTCGCTGGGCTGGGGCCCGTGGGGCCGCGGGAGCGGCATGACCGAGCAGGTCACCGACGCCGACCTCGACCGGATGGCCCGCGGCGGCCTGCCCGCCCTCGACGCCGCCGACGGCCTCGCCCTGTTCGACGCCGCACTCGCCCGCCCGGAACCGGTCGTCGTCCCGACCCGGATCAACGTCGCCGGTCTCGCCGTGCAGCAGGCGCTGCCCGCGCTGTGGCGCGACCTGGTGCCCCGCACCCGCCGCACCGCCGCCGTCGCCGGCTCCTCGCCGGTCACGGTGCGCGAACGGCTGCACCGCCTCGACGCCGCCGGCCGGGAGGCACTGCTCGTCGAGCTCGTCACCGGCTACACGGCCGGACTGCTCGGGCACGAGGACGCGGCGGCGGTCGACCCGGAGCGCGGCTTCCTCGAGCTGGGCTTCGACTCGCTCGTCGCGGTCGGGCTGCGCAACCAGCTCGGCGAGGTCCTCGGGCTGCGGCTGGCCGGGTCGATCGTCTTCGACAGCACCACCCCGGTGAAGCTCGCCCGCCGGCTGCACGAGCTCGTCGAGCAGGCCCCGGCCCCCGGCGCCTCGCCCGCCGTCGTCGCCGGGCGGCCCGCACAGCCCGGCGAGGAGACCCTCGTCGGCCTGTTCCACGCCGCCGTCCGCGGCGGCAAGCTGGTCGAGGCGATGCGGATGCTCAAGGCCGCGGCGAACACCCGACCGATGTTCGAGTCCCCGGCCGAGCTGGAGGAGCTGTCCGAGCCGGTCACGCTCGCCGAGGGGCCCGCCGCCCCCCGGCTGATCTTCGTCAGCGCCCCCGGCGCCACCGGCGGGGTGCACCAGTACGCCCGCATCGCCGCGCACTTCCGCGGCAGCCGGCACGTGTCCGCGCTGCCGCTGATGGGCTTCGCACCCGGCGAGCTGCTGCCTGCCACCAGCGAGGCCGCGGCCCGGATCGTCGCCGAGAGCGTGCTGCTCGCCAGTGACGGCGAGCCGTTCGTGATGGTCGGGCACTCCACCGGCGGGTCGCTGGCCTACCTGGCCGCAGGGGTGCTGGAGGAGACCTGGGGGGTGCGGCCCGAGGCGGTGGTGCTGCTCGACACCGCCTCGATCCGGTGGGACGCGGCCGAGGGCAACGACCTGGACCGCACGACCCGGTTCTACCTGGCCGACATCGACTCGCCGTCGGTCACCCTCAACAGCGCGCGGATGTCGGCGATGGCGCACTGGTTCATGACGATGACCGAGATCGACTCGCCGCCGACGACGGCGCCGACGCTGCTGGTGCGCGCCGCGCGCGACGTCGAGGGCTTCATCCTGGACACCTCCGCCGTGCCCGCCGACACCGTGGTCGACATCGACGCCGACCACCTGTCGCTGGCCATGGAGCACTCCGCGCTCACCGCCGACGCGATCGAGACCTGGCTCGCCGAGCTGCCCACCCCGACGACGGAGGACGCGTCATGACCAGCCCGACGACCTGCCCGGTCACCGGCGGCGGGCCCCCGCCGTCCCTGGAGGGCCAGACCCCGCCGGTGCTGCGGCTGAGCCCGCTGCTGCGGGAGCTGCAGCAGCAGGCACCCGTGTGCCGGGTCCGGACCCCCACCGGCGACGAGGCCTGGCTGGTCACCCGCTACGCCGAGCTGAAAGCACTGCTGCACGACGAGCGCCTCGGCCGCGCGCACGCCGATCCGGCGAACGCGCCGCGGTACGTGCGCAACCCGTTCCTGGACCTGCTGGTCGTCGACGACGCCCAGCAGGCCCGGGACCTGCACACCGAGATGCGGCGCCTGCTCACCCCGCAGTTCTCCGCGCGCCGGGTGCTGGGCCTGGCGCCCACGGTGTCCGCGGTCGCCGAGCAGGTGCTCGACGGGTTCGTCGCCGCGGGCAACCCCGGCGACCTGCACGGCGGGTTCTCCATGCCGTACTCGCTGACGGTGCTGTGCGAACTCATCGGGATCCCGCCGCAGGACCGACCCGAGCTGGTGCGGACCATCATGACGATGGGTGAGGTGGACGACGCCGAGCGCGTCGCCACGGTCCAGGCCGAGCTGTTCGGGCTGCTGTCCGCCGTCGCCCGGCGCAAGCGGGCCGAGCCCACCGACGACGTCGTGTCCCGGCTGTGCGCGCAGGTGCCCGACGAGCGGATCGGCCCGATCGCCGCCGGTCTGCTGTTCGCCGGGCTCGACAGCGTCGCCAGCCACGTCGACCTGGGCGTACTGCTGTTCGCGACCCACCCCGACCAGCTGGCGGCCGCGCTCGCCGACGAGCGCACCATGCGCGAGGGCGTCGAGGAGATCCTGCGCTGCGCCAAGGCGGGCGGATCGGTGCTGCCCCGCTATGCCACCGACGACGTCGAGATCGGTGGCGTCACCCTGCGCACCGGCGACCTGGTGCTGCTGGACTTCACCCTGGTCAACTTCGACACCCAGGTGTTCGACGAGCCGGAGGTGTTCGACATCCGCCGGGAGTCGAACCCGCACCTGACCTTCGGACACGGCATGTGGCACTGCATCGGCGCACCGCTGGCCCGGATGGCGCTGCGGACCGCCTTCACCCGGCTGTTCACCCGGCTGCCGGACCTGCGCCCGGCCCGTCCGGTGCAGGAGATGCGCCGCGGCTCCGAGGGACTGTCCGGTGGTCTGACGGAGCTGCCCGTCACCTGGTGACGGCCGGGGCACACCCGCCCCGGCACGCGGTCACGATGGCGCGGGTGTGCTCAGCCCCAGGTCACCGGGAGCTCGTGCAGACCGAACAACACGCCGTCGTACTTCACGCGCAGGTCATCGGCGGGCACCGCCAGGCGCAGCGTCGGGATCCGGTCGAACAGCGTGCGGTAGGCGATCTCCATCTCCAGCCGCACCAGGTTCTGGCCCAGGCACTGGTGCACGCCGTAGCCGAAGGCCACGTGCGAGCGCGCGGAGCGTTCCGGGTCGAACGCGCCGGCGCCGTCGAAGGCGTCGTCGTCGTGGTTGGCGGCGGCCAGCAGCGGCAGGATGCCCTCGCCCGCGCGGATCGTGCGCCCGCCGATCTCGACGTCGGCCAGCGCGACCCGGAACGCGACCAGGTCGGCCACCGAGTAGTAGCGCAGCAGCTCCTCGACGACGCGGTCGTCGCCGATCCACTGCGGGTTCGTCAGTAGTTGGACGATGCCGAGGCCGATGTTGTTCGCCGTCGTCTCGTGACCGGCGATCAGCAGCAGCATGGCCACACCGGAGAGCTCCTGGCGCGACAACGTCCCGGTCGCGGCGAGCCGGCTGATCAGGTCGGTGCCGGGGCGCCGCTCCTTGATCCGGATGAGCCGGCCCAGGTAGCGCAGCAGGGCCGCGGTCGCCGCGTCGCGTTCCTCGTCGCTGGAGCTGAGAGTGACCAGGACGCGGGTCTTCGCCTCGAAGAAGTCGCGGTCGGCCCGCGGGACGCCGAGCATGCCCGCGATCACCAGGGACGGCACCGGCAGCGCGAAGTCCTCGATCAGGTCGGCGGCGCCGTCCTTCGCGAGGATCGCCTCGATCCGGTCGTCGACGATCTGCTGGATCTCCGGGCGCAGCGCGCGCACCTTGCGGACGGTGAACTCGGGGATCAGGGTCCGGCGGAACCGGTCGTGCTCCGGCGGGTCCATCGACACGAACCAGCCGGGCACCTCGTCCGCGGACGGGGCCCCACCGGTCCGGGCCGCCTTCGGGAAGCCCGGTCGGGAGGGGTCGGCGCTGATCCGCGGGTCGGTGAGCACGGCACGCACGTCGGCGTGCCGGGTGACCAGCCAGACCGGGCCGCTGGGCAGCTCGGACCGGACGGGCTCACCGCCGTCGCGGTAGTCGGCGTACTCCGGGGGCGGGAACGGTCTTCCCGGACGGCGCAGCGGGAACGCCACCGGGCAGGTGGCGGCACCTGCCCCGGCCCCGGTGACGGGGCAGCCGGTGGCGGTGTCCGACGGCGTGGACCTCGCGGTGCCGGTGCTCATGCCACTCCGTAGAACGCGCGGACCTGCCCGGTGATGAACTCCTGGTCCTCGGCGGTCAGCCCGGTGTGGGTGGGGAGGTAGAAGCCGTCGGCAGCCAGCCGCGATGCGTTGAGCGTCGGCCAGACCGGGTCGAGGTACATCGGCTGGCGGCTCATCGGCTTGAAGAACACCCGGGTGTCGATGCCCCGGGCGGCGAGGTGGGCGAGGAGCTCGTCGCGGCGCTCGGCGCGCAGGTCGTACATCCAGAGCACGTCCCGCGGTGGCATCAGCGTGATGCCGGGGACGTCGCGGAGGGCGTCGTCGTAGCGCTTCTCGATGTCGCGCCGGGTCGCCAGGATGCCCTCGAGCTGCTCGGTCTGGGCGAGCGCGACGGCGGCCTGCATGTTGGTCATGCGGTAGTTGTAGGCGAGCTTCTTGTGCAGGAAGCTGTGGTCGCGGGTGAACGCCATCGCGCGCAGGTGCGCCATCTGCTCGGCCAGGTGCGGGTCGCGGGTCACGCAGATCCCGCCCTCGCCCGCAGTGATGATCTTGTTGGCGAACAGCGAGAAGCAGGCGATGTCCCCGGTGGGCAGCACGCCGTGCGCCTCGGCGGAGTCCTCGACGACCCGCAGGTTGTACTCGTAGGCGAGCTCCAGGATCGGCTCCATGTCGCACCGGCGGCCGTAGACGTGCACCGGCATGATCACCCTGGTGCGCGGGGTGATCTTCTCCTCGAGCAGCGTGACGTCGATGTTCAGGTCGTCGCCGCAGTCGACGAACACCGGTGTCGCGCCGGTGTAGGTCACCGCCCACGCCGAGGCGATCATCGTGAACTCCGGGACGATCACCTCGTCGCCCGGGCCGACGCCCAGGGCGCGCAGGGCGAGGGTCAGCGCCGTCGTCCCGGACGAGCAGGCGACCCCGTGCGGGACGCCGTTCCAGGCGGCGAACGCCTCCTCGAACCGTGCGATGTAGGGGCCCTGCGAGGAGATCCAGCCGCCGCCGACGGCGTCGGTGACGTAGTCGAGCTCGTGGCCGTCGAGCCACGGCTTGGACACCGGTTGGGTGAAGGACATCGTGACTCCCTGGTTCGGTGGGGGCGCGTGGTCAGGCGGTCCGGGCGGCCGGGGCGTCGGTCCCGGCGAGCACGGGCAGGCGCAGGATCAGGTCGGCGGCGGCGGCGCGCCCGCCCGCCTCGTGCAGCAGCCGACCCATGCGCGCGGCACGCTCGGTGAAGGCCGGGGTCTCGAGGACCCGGGTGACCTTGTCGAGGACGTCGTCGGTGTCGACGGTCTCCGGGTGGTCGACGGTGAGGCTGACCCCGAAGTCCTGGCCGCGGATCGCCTGGTCGTCACAGTCCACCCAGAGCGGGCGGACCACCAGCGGCTTCCCGAAGTAGAGGCCCTCGTGGTAGCCGTTGCCGCCGGCGTGGGTGAAGAACACCTTCACGCTCGGGTGGGCCAGCACGTCGAGCTGGGAGGGCACCCAGCTCTCGATCCGCAGGCCCGCGGGCAGCTCGGTGGCGGGTGGCAGCATCTCCTGCTGCTCGCGCGGCAGCTTCCACAGCACCTGGTGACCCCGGGCGTCGAGCCGGCGTGCCACCTCGACCAGCGACGCGACCTGGGGCCGGGTCAGCCGGGTGATCGTGCCGAATCCCATGTAGACCACCGACGACTGCGCGTCGAGCCAGTCGGTGAGCTCACCACCGTCGGCGACCTGGGGCAGCGGCGGCACCATCGTGCCGACGAGACGCATCCTCTCGGGCAGCTCGAACGGGTAGTCCAGCTCCGGCACCGAGTAGCAGAGCACCTGCTCGGCGTGGTCGATGCGGGCCATCATCTGCCGGGCCTCGGGCGCGATGCCGAGCTCGGCCCGCACGGCGTCGTCGCGCTCGACGACCTTGCGGGTCTCCTTGGTGACGAACATGCCGAGCGTCCGGATCCGGAACAGCTGGTTGGCGATCTTCTGGCGCAGCGTCATGGTGGCCGGCAGCCCGGAGTGCGGCACCGGGAACCCGGACGGCGTGTAGGACCTCGCGAACGGGACGTGCGAGGTGAGCACGTTGCTGGGGACGAACGGCACGCCGAGCACGAACGGGATCCCCTTGGTGATCGCGAGCTCGTAGCCGTACTGGCACATGCTCTCGATCACCATCAGGGCCGGGCGGACCTCGTCGACGACGCGTTCGAGCGCCCGGTACTTCTCGATCCGGGACTCGGGGGCGAAGGAGTGCCGGATGACCGCGGCGTGCGCCCGGAACCGGTCCCGCTGGGTCACCGCGGCGTAGGTCTCGTCGTCCCAGGTCACCGCCGACATCTCCGACACGGTGTCGCCGAGCGAGGCGAAGGTGACGGGGCTGCCCGTGCTCGCGCCCGCGACGTCGTCGCGGGCCTTTTCGTCGGCGGCGAAGTACAGGTCCCCGACCTCGCGCCGGGACAGTTCCCCGGCGAGGACCAGGAGCGGATTGAGCAGTCCGCTCTCCGCATAGCTGACGAACAGGATCGGCCGCCGATTCGCGCCCATGGGTAGACACCCTCTCCGACTGTGACGGGCCGGGTGACCCGTCGCGTGGCGCACCGCGGCGCGGTGCAGCGATCAGGTAGTTGATCCCACGGCCGACGCCGGGGAATCCCTAGTCCTCGGTCCCGGCCCGCCGCATTCATTAGGGAAAACCACAGCCGCGCCGACCGTACGGTCGGCGCCACATCGAGACGACCGCATTCGTGTGCAGGGGTGAGGTATGACGGCAGGACACGGCAGCGACCCGGTGGTGGTCGTCGGAATGGCGTGCCGCTATCCGGGTGGTGTGCGCGACGCCGACGGCCTCTGGGACCTGCTGTGCTCGGACCGGGAGACGGCCTCCGGGTTCCCGGACGACCGGGGCTGGGACCTCGACGCCCTGCACGGCGACGGGCCGGGGCGCTGCGCGACCCGCACTGCCGGGTTCCTCGACGGCGCCGGGGACTTCGACGCGGCCTTCTTCGGGATGTCGCCGCGCGAAGCCGTCTCCACCGACCCGCAGCAGCGCCTCGTGCTCGAGACCGCCTGGGAGGCGGTCGAGCACGCCGGGATCGACCCGTCGTCGCTGCGCGGCACCCGGACCGGGGTGTTCGTCGGGGCCGGTGGGCAGGACTACGCGGGCGTCGTCCAGAACTCGCCCGACGACCTCGCCGGACACGCCCTCACCGGCCTGATCCCCGGTCTCACCTCCGGCCGGCTCGCCCACCTGCTCGGGCTGGAGGGGCCCGCGCTGACCGTGGACACGACGTCGTCGTCGTCGCTGGTGGCGCTGCACCTCGCGATCCGGTCGCTGGACGCGGGGGAGTGCACCGCCGCGCTGGCCGGCGGGGTGTGCGTGATGTCCACCCCGGCCGCGCTGGTCGGGCACTCCCGCCAGGGCGGCCTGGCCCCCGACGGACGCGCCAAGGTCTTCGCCGACGACGCCGACGGCACCGCCTGGGCGGAGGGGGTCGGCGTCGTCCTGCTCAAGCGCCTCTCCCACGCCCGCGCGGACGGTGACCCGGTCCTCGCTGTGCTGCGCGGCTCGGCGCTCACCGCCGACGGCGCCACCGACGGCCTGACCGCGCCGAGCGGGGCCGCGCAGGAGCGGATGATCCGCGACGCGCTCGCTGACGCGGGTCTGACCGCGGCCGAGGTCGACGCCGTCGAGGCGCACGGCACCGGCACCCCGGTCGGCGACCCGGTGGAGGCGCGCGCCCTGCTCGCCACCTACGGGCAGGACCGGGACCCGGGCCGCCCGCTGTGGGTCGGCTCGCTGAAATCGGTGGTCGGGCACGCCCAGGCCGCGGCCGGGGTCGCCGGGCTGATCGCGACCGTGCAGGCCCTGCGCCACGAGCTGCTGCCCGCGACCCGGCACGCCGTCACCCCCAGCACCCGGGTCGACTGGTCGGCCGGGGCGGTC
>NZ_WWFY01000349.1:0-2645 GCF_009864975.1 Pseudonocardia sp. SID8383 | reverse complement strand
CAGACCGCTCGCGGTGGCCCCGACGACCAGGCCGATCACGCCGGCCGCGACCGCGGGCAGCGCGGACCGGCGTCGCAGGGCGGCGAACCGGCGTCGTCGCGGAGGGTCACCCGCGTCGGAGGCGGCGGCCACCGTCCCCCCGCCGTGCACGCCGTCCCGGACGTGCGGTGTCGGGGTGTGGGCGGTGGGGGTCTCGTCGGCGGGGACCGGGGGCTGCCGGTCGGTGGGGCGGTCGTCGTCGTCGCGCGGGGTGCGGTTCTCGTCGTTCATGGTTCTCCTCGGACGGTGCCGTGCCCGGAAGAGGGCAGCGGCGGGTCGCGGACCGCCGGACGGCGGACCGCTGGGGGTCGGGTGGGATCAGCCGGCGGGAGGCCGCGCGGCGTCGACGACGTCGCGGGCGGCGGACGTCGTCGCGGGCAGCAGCTCCGACACCGAGTCGACGATCCGGCTGCCGCCCAGTGACTGCGCGAGCGTCGTCACGGGGGCGAGCGCCTCGGCGCTCACGACCGCGGGGACCACCCACGAGACCAGCCAGATCACCAGCAGTGCGGTCACGGCACCGGTGACGGCGCCGACGATGCGGTCCAGGAAGGACAACCTGCCGCGGGCGAGCACCCGGCTGACCAGTCCGCCGAGGAACCCGCCGACCAGCGAGCCCAGCAGCAGACCGGCGATCACCCCGACCAGGCCCCACAACCAGGCCGAGTCGGGGGTGTCGCCGTAGCGGGCCAGGTTCGAGCCCCAGGCCGCGCCGACGCCGGCACCGACCACGAGACCGAGCAGGCGCCCGGCCCGGGCCACGCCGCCGAGCCGGCGGAACCCGCCGATCGCGGCGGCCACCACGATGATCAGGACGATCACGTCGAGCAGGGTCATCTCTTCCTCTCCGCGCCGCGGGCCGGGCGGCCCGTCGTCTCGGTGTCTGCCACGACAGTGCCCGCGGTACCTGAGACGGACCTGAAACCGGCGGGTCCTTCAGGTCCCCCTCAGCCTCGCGGCGCACCCTTGTGCCGTGAGCACACGCCAGGACGACGACAGCCGCGGCCCCACGACCCGGGTCCTGGTGCTCGAGGACTCCGACGCCATCCGCGAGTCCGTCGTGGACGCGCTGGCCGATGCCGGGCACGTGACCGAGGGCGTCGTCGACGGCGTCGCGTTCGAGGAGCGGCTCGCCGCGTTCCGGCCGGACCTCGTCGTCCTGGACGTGATGCTCCCCGGCGGGCGCGACGGGTTCGAGCTGATCGACGTCGTGCGTGGGCACGGGGACGCCGGGATCGTCATGCTCACCGCGCGCGACGCGCTGGCCGACCGGCTCCGCGGGCTCGACTCGGGCGCCGACGACTACGTCCTCAAGCCCTTCGCGCTCGACGAGCTCGTGGCCCGGGTCGCGGCGGTGCTGCGCCGCCGGGGCAGGCTGCCGTCCGCGGTGCAGGTGGGCGACCTCGTCCTCGACCCCGACGCCGCCGTCGCCTCCCGCGGGGGGACGGTGCTGGAGCTGTCCGCGACCGAGCTGCGGCTGCTCACCTACCTCGCCGAGCAGCGCGGACGCACCGTGTCCAAGGCGCAGATCCTGCGCTCGGTCTGGGGCTACGACGCCTACGACCCCAACCTCGTCGAGGTCCACGTGTCGGCGCTGCGCCGCAAGCTGGAGGCACACGGTCCGCGGTTGCTGCACACCGTGCGGGGCCTCGGCTACTCGCTGCGCGGGCCGTCGTGAGCTCGGCCGCGCAGGCCCGCACCGCCACCCCGTCGCTGCGCCGCCGGGTCACCGCGGCGGTGCTCGGGGTGGTGGCGGTGCTGCTGGTCCTGGTGGTGGTGCTCGTCGACGTCCTGCTCGGGGCCCGCCTGGAGTCCGATCTCGACTCCCGGCTGCGGGACCGTGTGGTGCAGGCCCAGCAGCTGATCGCGGCGGGAGCCACCCCGGAGGAGCTGGTCACCGGGCTGTCCGGCCAGCAGATCCGGATCAAGGTGAGCACCGCCGACGGGGAGGTCATGGGCGACCCCGGACTGAACGCGCCCGGTACCCCACCGCCGGCCGGCCGGCCGGACCGCGGCCCCGGTGGTGACCGCACCGACGACCCGAGCAGGCCGCCGTCCGCCCCGGTCCCGGCCGGACGGCCACCCGTCCCGCCGGACACCGGCAGCCGCACCGTGACCCTCGACGCCGGTGGCGGGGCGACGGTCGAGCTCGTCGCCGACGCCTCCGACGTCGCCCAGGTCCGCAACGGTCTGCGCGCGGTGCTGGCCGGATCGGTGCTGCTGACCCTGCTCGTCGCGCTCGGTGCGGTGTCGTTCGTCGTGCGGACGGCGCTGCGCCCGCTGGACCGGATGACCGCGCTCGCCGGGCGGATCACCGCGGGCGAGCGCGACGCGCGGCTCCGGCCCGATCGCCCGCACACCGACCTCGGTACCGCGGCGGCGGCGATGGACGGCATGCTCGACGCCCTCACCGACGCCGAGCGGCGCTCCCGGGAGGAGGCCGAGCGGACCCGGGTGTTCCTGGCCGACGCCGCGCACGAGCTGCGGACACCGCTGTCCGGGATCACCGCCGTCGCCGAGACGCTGGAGCGGTCCGGGCCCGACGCCGACCCCGCCCGCCGCACCCGGCGCCTGGAGCTGCTGCTCGGCGAGACGCGCCGGGCCGG
>NZ_WWFY01000348.1:0-34861 GCF_009864975.1 Pseudonocardia sp. SID8383 | reverse complement strand
GCATCGCGGCGACCGCCCGGTCCCGGTCCGGGTCGCGGTCGTCGCCCCTGGTCCCGGCGGCGCCGTGGTGGCCGGAGCACCGCCCGGCCACCACGGCGCCCGACTCGGTCGCGCGGACGAGTTCCAGCATCAGCACCTCGTCGGGTGGCGGGTCCACCCCGTCACCGTGTGCCGTCCGCACCACGCGGCGCCGGTCAGCGCGCCGCGGCGTTGGCCACGGCACGGGCGGACAGGGCCGACTGGGCGGCGTCCCGGTTCTGCTCCTGCCCCCGCCACGCCTCCAGCGCGGGCCCGACCAGCGCCCGGCCGAAGGAGTAGGTGAGCTCCCACGGCAGCGGGTCGAGACCCTGCATCGCCCCGAGGTGCTCCGTCGCCACCTCCGGGTCCTGGCCCCCGGACAGGAAGGCGATGCCCGGGACGGCCGGGGGCACGGTCTCCCGCAGTGTCTCGACCGTGGCCTCGGCCACGTCGGCGACCGTGACCTGCTCGCCGCTGCCGGAGCCGGGGACCACCATGTTCGGCTTCAGGACGATCCCGTCGAGCTGTACCTGCAGGAGGTCGAGCTCCTCGAACAGCTCCTCGAGGGTCTCCGTGGTCACCTGCCGGCACCGGGCCAGGGAGTGGTCGCCGTCCATGAGCACCTCCGGCTCCACGATCGGCACCAGCCCGCCCTCCTGGCACAGGCCGGCGTAGCGGGCCAGTGCGTGCACGTTGGCGCGCACCGCGCGGTCCGACGGCAGCCCGTCGCCGATGGTGATGACCGCCCGCCACTTCGCGAAGGTCGCGCCGCGCCGCACGTAGTCCGCGATGCGCTCGCGCAGCCCGTCGAGTCCCTCCGTGATCTTCTCGCCGGACGCCCCGGCGAGCGGCTTCGCCCCGGTGTCGACCTTGATGCCCGCCAGGATCCCGATGTCGGACAGGTACTCGGGGAACGACCGCCCGTCGTCGAGCTGCTGGTGGAAGGTCTCGTCCGCGAGGATGACCCCGCTCACGGACTCGGCGAGCCGCGGTGTGGTCACGATGAGCTCGCGGTAGACGCGGCGGTTCTCCTCGGTCGGGGCGACGCCGACCGACTCGAGCCGGGCGGACATGGTCCCGATGCTCTCGTCGGCGGCGAGGATCCCCCGCCGGTGCGAGACCATCGTGCGGGCGATCTTGTTCAGAGCTGACACTTCGTCCCCTCCTGGGAATTGACGGTCGCGGGCGGTCATGCGATCGCCCGGTGGCCTGCGTGGTCGCGTCCGGGCGTGCCTCCGGTCTCCGGGGCGTCGTGGGGGCCGGGCGGCGGCGAGCCCTTCGCCGCGGCGATCTCGACGAGGGCTTCCGCGTGCCCGGTGAGCCCGCGCTGCCGGTTCCAGGTCGCGCGGATGGGACGCCCGGGCATCTCGTGGTCCACGGCGACGAGGTGGAGCCGACCGTCCGCGATCTCGGTACGGACGGTCGACACGTTCAGGACGGTCACCCGTCTGCTCGTGGCGACGGCGAGCTTGAGCGCGCTGCTGGACGGCAGCTCGACCTGGCCGCCGGCGGGCCGGTGCGAGGCGAGGAGCTCGTCGGTGAACGCGCGCAGGCCCGACCCGCGCTCCCGCAGCACCAGAGGTGCACCCGCGAGCTCGGCGACGGTGACGGGTGTCCTCCGGTCCGCCCAGGGGTGCCGGGGCCCGACGACGACGGCCAGCCGGTCGTCGCAGATGTCTCGGGTCACCAGCTCGTCATGGTGCGCCGCGCCCGTCCGGTCGCCGGTACCGCACCATCCGTCGACGAACGCGAGGTCGACCCGGCTCTCCAGGACCAGGCGGTGGAGCGTCTCGAGGTTGCCGGTCCGCACCTCGACGAGGACGTCGTCGGTGGTGGAGCCGGCGTGGTTCAGCCAGTCGGGGATCAGGTGCTCGGAGATCGCGGGGCTGCCCGCGATGCGGAGCCTGCGGGCCTCCGTGGATCCCATGCGGGAGCCGAACTCGAGCAGCTCGTCGGCCGCCCGGATCACGTTGCGTGCATAGCGCGCCAGTACCTCGCCCTCCGTGGTCAGCGTCGACCCGGCAGGCGACCGCTCGAGCAGCCGGAGACCGAGTCGTCTCTCCATCGCACTGATCCGCGTGCTGGCGGCAGGCTGGGAGATGCGGTGTTCCTGCGCTGCCTTTCCGACGCTGCCACGGCTCGCCACCGACAGCAGGAGATCGAGGTCTGCGAGCTGAGGCATCCGGGACGGAATCACCAACGTTCTTGTCCTCTCGCTCCGCCCGCGAAACTCCGTCGAAACGCGGCGCCCGGCGATGATGCGGACCGGGGGAGAACGGGTCAACCGCACGGACACGAACGCACGTGATCCGTGTACGAGAGGCGGGATTCGCGTCTCCTGCGGTGCGGCACGAGGACCGGAGGGCATTTTCCGTCCCCGTTCTCCGCCGGTTCCCGATACTGCTTCGTTCGTTCCTCCTAGGTCGCCGTTCGTCCCGGAAAACGCGCATCGGGTGGCGGCGCAGCCAGGAGCTCCGGGACGGACCGACCCGGTCCGAACTGCGGCGGGATCTCCTCGCCGGCGCGACGACGCCCCTCCGGCACCGGGGTACGCCGACGGCCGTTCCGGTTGTGGGGGTATTCGGGGTGCGGATCGGGTGATCGGTTTTCCGGATGTGTGGTGGTGTTGTGGGTGGGTGTCGGCGGGGCGACGGTGGGGGTGTTGTTCTTCCTGTTGTCGTGGTGAGGAGTTCGTCGTGCAGTTGCAGGTGGCTTTGGATGTTCTGGATCTTCCGTCGGCGTTGACGCTGGCGAATCGGGTGTCGGAGTTCGTGGACATTCTGGAGTTGGGGACGCCGTTGGTGAAGTCGGCGGGTATCGCGGCGGTGACCGCGGTGAAGGCGGCGCATCCGGACAAGCTGGTGTTCGCGGACCTGAAGACCGCCGATGCCGGTGAGCTGGAGGCGGATCTGGCGTTCGGTGCGGGTGCGGATCTGGTGACGGTGATGGGGGTGGCCGACGACGACACGGTGCGGGGTGCGGTCGCGGCCGGTGCCCGGCACGGGAAGCGGGTCGTGGCGGACATGATCGGGGTGGTGGACGGGCGGGTCGAGCGGATCCGTCAGGTCGCGGAGCTGGGTGTGGCGTTCGTGGAGATCCATGCGGGTCTGGACGAGCAGGCGCGTCCGGGGTACTCGATCGACCGGTTGCTGGCCGACGGTCGGGCGGCGGGGGTGCCGTTCTCGATCGCCGGTGGGGTGAAGGCGGACACCATCGGGTCGGTGCGTGAGGCCGGGGCGGTGGTCGCGGTGGCCGGTGGGGCGATCTACAACGCCGACGATCCCGCCGCTGCCGCCGCCGAGCTCCAGAAGCGCATCGGCCGGTGACCGTCCGTACCGCGCCGCCGGGGGCGTCCGTGTCCCCGCCGCGCTCCGACGACGAGCTGGCCCGGTTGACCGCCCCCCGGGTCCCCGCCGACTGGACCGACCTCGACCGGCGCGCCGTCGACACCGCACGCGTGCTGGCGGCCGACGCGGTCGAACGGTGCGGGAGCGGCCATCCCGGGACCGCGATGAGCCTCGCGCCGGTCGCCCATGCGCTGTTCCAGCGGGTCCTGCGGCACGACCCCACCGATCCGGACTGGCTCGGCCGGGACCGGTTCGTGCTCTCCGCCGGTCATTCCAGCCTCACCCTCTACATCCAGCTCTACCTGTGCGGGTACGGCCTGGAGCTGGACGACCTGAGGTCCCTGCGGACATGGGGCTCGCGGACGCCGGGCCACCCCGAGCACGGCCACACGGCCGGTGTCGAGACGACCACCGGCCCGCTCGGGCAGGGCCTCGCCAACGCGGTCGGGATGGCGATGGCCGCCCGGCGTGAACGCGGCCTCCTCGACCCGGACGCCGAACCCGGCACCAGCGTGTTCGACCACCGGATCTACGTGATCGCCTCCGACGGCGACATCCAGGAGGGGGTGACCTCCGAGGCGTCGTCGCTGGCGGGGACCCAGCAGCTCGGAAATCTCACGGTGATCTACGACAGCAACGAGATCTCCATCGAGGACGACACCCGTATCGCGCTGTCCGAGGACACCGCGGCACGGTACGAGGCCTACGGGTGGCAGGTCCTGACCGTCGACGGCGGCGAGGACGTCGCGGCGTTCCTCGACGCCGTCGACCACAGCAGGGCCGACAGCACCCGCCCGACGCTGATCGTGCTGCGCACGGTGATCGGCTATCCGGCCCCCGGGCTGATGAACACCGGCGCCGTCCACGGCGCCGCACTGGGCGGTGCGGAGCTCGCCGCGGTCAAGCGCAGCGTCGGTGCCGACCCGGAGCTCAGCTTCCAGGTCGACGACGACGTGCTGCGGCACACGCGGGAGGCGGCCGACCGCGGCCGTACCGCCCGCGCCGCGTGGCAGGTCGAGGCGGACGCGTGGGCCCGGGCGAACCCGGAACGTGCGGCGCTGCTGGACCGGCTCCGGCGACGCGAGCTGCCCCCCGGCTGGGCGGACGCCCTGCCGGTCTGGGAGCCCGGTGATGCCGGTGTCGCCACCCGCAAGGCATCGGGGACGGTGCTGGCGGCGCTCGGCGACAGGCTGCCCGAGCTGTGGGGTGGTTCGGCGGACCTGGCGGGGAGCAACAACACGACGATCGCCGGCGCGGACTCCTTCGGCCCGGCCGGGATCTCGACGTCGAGCTGGAGCGCCCAGCCCCACGGACGGACGCTGCACTTCGGCGTCCGCGAGCACGCCATGGGGTCGATCCTCAACGGGATCGCGCTGCACGGGGGCACCCGGCCCTACGGCGGGACCTTCCTCGTCTTCAGCGACTACATGCGGCCCGCGGTGCGCCTGGCCGCGTTGATGGAGCTGCCCGTCGTCTTCGTGTGGACGCACGACTCCATCGGGCTCGGCGAGGACGGGCCGACCCACCAGCCCGTCGAGCAGCTGGCCTCGCTGCGCGCCGTCCCCGGCCTGTCCGTGGTGCGCCCCGCCGACGCGAACGAGACCGCGTACGCCTGGCGGACGGTGCTCGAGAACGCGGGCCCGGCCGGCCTGGCCCTGACCCGCCAGGCCGTGCCGACTCTGGAGGGCACCTCGCGGGAGGGCGTCGCACGGGGCGGGTACGTGCTCGCAGAGGCCTCGTCGGGACGTCCGGACGTCGTGCTCGTGGGCACCGGGTCGGAGGTCCAGCTCGCCCTCGGGGCGCGGCGGATGCTCGAGTCGGAGGGCGTCGCCACCCGGGTGGTCTCCCTGCCCTGCCTGGAGTGGTTCGACGGCCAGGACGAGGACTACCGGAACCGGGTACTGCCCCCGTCGGTCCGGGCGAGGGTCGTCGTGGAGGCCGGTGTGGCGCAGCCCTGGCACCGCATCGCGGGGGACGCCGGCGAGATCGTCTCGCTGGAGCACTTCGGGGCGTCGGCCGACGTCGCGACGCTGTTCGAGAAGTTCGGCATCACCGCCGCGGCCGTGGCCGAGGCCGCCCGGCGCAGCCTGGCATCGGTCGGCCGGGCATGACCGGGACGACGACGAGAGGGAGAACGCGATGACCCGCCAGATGACCCACGACCTGACCCCGGGCGAGTTCTCGGTCGCCACCCGCGCCGTCGTCGACGAGGTGCAGCGGGTCAGCGCCAGGATCGAGCCCGAGGCATGGACCCGTGCGGGCGCCCTGCTGCTGCGCGCCCGCACGGTCTTCACCGTGGGGACCGGGCGCAGCGGTCTGGCGCTGAACATGGCCGCGATGCGCTTCATGCACCTCGGGCTGCCGACCCACGTCGTCGGGGAGGTCACCGCTCCGGCGATCGGAGCGGGCGACGTCCTGGTGGCGGCGTCGGGCTCGGGCACGACGGGACGTGTGGTCCGGGCGGCCGAGACGGCCCGGGCCCAGGACGCGGACGTGATCGCACTGACCACGGCGGCCGGCTCGCCGCTGGCCGAGATCGCGACCGAGACCCTGGTGGTGCCGGCCGCCGACAAGCAGGACTTCGACGGCAGCGCCTCCGTCCAGTACGCGGGCAGCCTCTTCGAGCAGTCGGTGCTGCTGATCAGTGACGCGCTGTTCCACACGCTCTGGAAGTCCGGGGACAGCCAGGCCCGCGACCTCTGGCGGCTGCACGCCAACCTCGAGTGAGTCCGACCGCCGTGCCCGCCCGACCGACCCGAGGAGCCCGACATGTCGGCACCCGACATCAGCACACTGGAGGCGGTGGCCCTGGAGGCGACCCGCAGCGCCGCGGTGGCCGCCTACCCGTGGGCCGGCCGTGACGATCAGGATGCGGCCGACGCAGCGGCCACCGAGGCGATGCGCACAGCGCTGGCCCGCGCACCGGGGCGGGGGACGGTGGTCATCGGGGAGGGGGAGAAGGACGACGCCCCCATGCTGTTCAACGGCGAGATCGTCGGGACCGGTGACGGGCCCGACTTCGACATCGCCGTCGACCCCCTGGAGGGCACGTCGTTCTGTGCCCGGGACCTGCCCGGGGCGCTGGCGACGATCGCGTTCGGCCGGACGGGATCGTTCTGGTCGCCCGGCCCCGGCTTCTACATGGACAAGATCGTCGTTCCGCCTGCCGCGCGCGACGTCGTCGATCTGGACGACCCGCCCGAGCGCACCGTCGCCAAGGTGGCGGAGGCCGTGGGCAAGAAGGTCGGCGACCTGCGTGTGATGATCATGGACAAGCCACGCCACGCGGAGCTGATCGCCCGGGTGCTGCGGGCCGGTGCGGCGGTGCAGACCCCGGCCGGCGGCGACGTCGGCGGGAGCCTGGCGGTACTGATGCCGACCCTCGACGTCGATCTCCTGCTCGGCGTGGGGGGCACCCCGGAGGGTGTGCTGACGGCAGCCGCCGTCCGCGCGCTCGGCGGCGGGATGCTGGGCCGGCTCGCACCGCAGCGCGAGGCGGAGGCGGCGGCCCTGCGCGCCGCGGGCCGGTCGACCGACCGCATCCTGCGCTGTGAGGAGCTGGTGGCGGACACGGCCTTTTTCGCCGCCTCCGGGGTGAACGGGGGCCCGTTGCTCGGCAGGCCCCGCAGCAGCGGCGGCACCACCGTCGTCGAGTCCCTGCTGATCACCGACGGGCAGATCCGCCATGTCACCCACACGACCTTCGACCGGGCCACCGGGACGAGGAGGGAGCAGCCGTGACCCTGCACCGGGATGACCTCCGGGTCCGCGAACTGGGTGAGTGCCGCTACGACTCGCCGATGGCGGGCCTGCTCACCGCCAAACAGACCTCACCGCACTACGTGGCCGAGGGTGACCGGGTCCTCCTCGAGGACACCGTCTCGATGCTGGCCGAGCACGACCGGCCCTCCGTCGAGGCCGCGAGCTTCGAGGCGGCAGGTCCGCGTCGGCGGATCTACTTCCGGCCCGAGGGGGTCACCGCCGGGATCGTCACCTGCGGAGGGCTCTGCCCCGGCCTGAACAACGTGATCCGCGGCCTGGTGCAGGAGCTGACCGTGCACTACGGGGTCGAGCGCATCCTCGGCTTCCGCAACGGTCTGGAGGGACTGACGGCGGCCCGTGTCGACGACACGGTCGAGCTGACCCTCGACGACGTCCGCGACATCCAGAACTCCGGGGGCACGATCCTGGGCAGCTCGCGCGGCGGCCACGACCCGGACGAGATGGTCGACAGCCTCGTGTCCCGCGGTGTCGACATGCTGTTCGTGGTCGGGGGCGACGGGGGGATGCGCGCGGCCACCTGCATCAGCACGGCGATCCGGGCACGGGGCCTCGACATCGCCGTCATCGGCGTCCCCAAGACGATCGACAACGACCTGCCCTTCACCGACCAGTCGTTCGGGTTCCAGAGCGCGTTCGCCCGGGCCACGGAGTTCATCACCGCGGTCGCGGTCGAGGCCGCCGCGAGCCGCGACGGTGTCGGCATCGTCAAGCTCATGGGCCGCCACTCGGGGTTCATCGCGAGCTACGCGGCGCTGGCCTCGAGTCTGGCCGACATCGTGCTGATCCCCGAGGTGCCGTTCGCCCTGGACGGTGACGACGGCCTCCTCGCGCACGTCGAGAGGCACGTGCGGACCGCGGGACACGTCGTGATCGTCCTCGCCGAGGGGGCGGGTCAGGACCTGCTGGCGGAGCACCCGGCGGCCGGCTCGGCGACCGACGCTTCGGGGAACGTCCGGCTGGGCGACGTCGCCGAGCTCCTGCGGGAGCGCGTCGGCACGCACCTCACCGACGCTGGCCTCGCCCCCACGATCCGCTACATCGACCCCAGCTACGCGATCCGCAGCGTGGCCGCGAACGCCTACGACAGCGTCTACTGCCTGCGCCTGGCGCACGCCGCGGTGCACGCGGCCATGGCGGGACGCACCGAGGCCGCGGTCGCGCGCTGGCGTCGCCGGTTCGTCCACGTCCCGCTGACCCTGATGACCAGCCGTCGCAACCAGGTCGACCCGAACGGCGACATGTGGCTGTCGGTGCTGGAGGCGACCTGCCAGCCCGCCGGGTTCGGCGCGGCCGGCGCACACCCCCTCCACGCGGGGTTCTGCTGAGCCTGCCCGCCGCCGCGGGTACGGACCCGCCCGCGCCGGGGGCGGACATCGCACGACGGCGGCCCGGGACAGGTTGGCGGATTCAAGGGGTCGTTGCAACACCGCTGGTAGTTCAAGCGGACAGTAGTTGACGCAGACGCTCGGCTGGAGTCTTCCAGCCGAGCGTTTTGCGTGGGCGCCCGTTGAGCTGTTGAGCGACGTGTTCGAGGTCGGCCGGGTCGTGGACGGATAGGTCGGTGCCCTTGGGGAAGTACTGCCGCAGCAGGCCGTTGGTGTTCTCGTTCGAGCCGCGCTGCCGGGGCTGGCGGGGTCGCAGAAGTAGACCGGCATGTCCGTGGCCAGCGAGAACGAGACGTGCGCGGCCATTTCCGAGCCTTGGTCCCAGGTCAATGAGCCGCGTAGTTGCGCGGGCAGGGTCGCCATGGTGGCGACGAGTCCGTCGCGGACCTGTTCGGCGCTGCGCCCGTCGGGCAGGTGGACCAGCATCACGTAGCGGGTGGCGCGCTCGACCAGGGTGCCGATCGCGGAGCCGCCCTCGGCACCGATGAGCAGGTCACCTTCCCAGTGTCCGGGCACCGCCCGATCGGCGACCTCGGCCGGTCGTTCGGAGATCATGACCATCGGGTCGAGGAAACGGCTCTGCCTGGTCCGGGGGTCGCGGCAGGGCCGGCGACGGGCACGGCCGGTGCGCAGGGCCGCGGCGACCTCGCGGCGCAGCCCGCCACGGGCCTGCAGGTAGAGCGCCTGGTAGATCGTCTCGTGGCTCACGCGCATCTCGGGGTCGTGGGGGAACTCAGCGACCAGAGCGTGGCAGATCTGCTCGGGAGACCAGCGCACCGCCAGCTTCGCGGTCACGTAGTCGCGCAGTGGTGAGTCGAAGGCCAGCTTCGACGGCTTCGGTCGAGTTCGACGCATCGCGGCCGCGCGGTGCGCGGCGTGCGGCCGGTACTCACCTTGCTTGTCACTGTTGCGGGCGACCTCACGGCTGATGGTGGAAGGGTGGCGCCCCAGCCGGTTGGCGATCCTGCGGATCGACAGACCTTCCCGACGCAGGTCGGTGATGGTCTCCCGTTCGGCCAACGACACAAACCGTCGGTGGAGGACCTTCTCCACCTTGGCCATCGACAGCACCATCGTGATCATGCCCGTGGTGTAGTCCACCCGCCGTCCGTCGGGATGGACCCGACTGTTCCCGGTCTTGCGGCCCCCGTGGTCCCAGTCCCTGGCCGTCCGGATGTTCACTCCGACGACACGGGCAGCCTCAGCACGCCGAACCCCCTCACCACGCAGGCGCTCGAACTCGTCCCGCCCGGGATGACGCCCTCGCCCACCAGGACCATGCGACCGCTTCCCGGCCTGGCGAACCCACCCCGCCGCGGTGTGGCGGTTGACGCCCAGCTCCCGGGCGACCGTCGTCGCCGAGCCGACCACATCGAAACGGGCCAAGGACTCCTCACGCAGCCGAGCCAACTCGGCCCGCCCCTCACCACCACCTACAACGGCCACGGTCGCTGCAACTCCTCAGGATCGAGGTGTTGCAGCGACCGCTAGAACTTGCCGTTCCTGTCCCGGGCCGCCGTCGTCGCATCGGCCCACGGGCCGTCCGGGCTCAGGGGCGCCGTGGCCAGAGGCTCGAGAACTCCGGATTGTCGTCGTCGAGGATGCGGAACGCGAGACCGATGGCCTCGTTCGGGTCGATCTGATCGACACCGGAGTCGCCCCGGGCGAGCCGCTCGAAGAGGTCCGCCAGCTCGTCCGCCTCGGCGGGGGACAGCCGCGGGTCACGGGTGCAGCGGACGTAGCGCATCCGCACCACCCGTGCGGTCTGCAGCATCAGGTCGCCGTAGGCGTTCACCGGTGTCTCCGGACTCGTTCGTCGTATCTCCACGGGCGCTCCACTCACGAGACGATGCGCTTCTGGAGCTCGGCGGCGGCAGCGGCGGGATCGTCGGCGTTGTAGATCGCCCCACCGGCCACCGCGACCACCGCCCCGGCCTCACGCACCGACCCGATGGTGTCCGCCTTCACCCCACCGGCGATCGAGAACGGCACCCCCGCCGCCCGACCGTCGGCCAGCAACCGGTCGATCGAGTACCCCGGACGCGCCTGCTCGTCCAGACCCGCATGGATCTCCACGAACGCCACACCCAGCTCCGCGACCTGACGGATCCGCTCGACCCGCCCGTCCACCACCCCGATCATGTCCGCCACGACCCGCTTCCCGTGCCGGGCACCGGCCGCGACCGCACCCCGCACCGTGTCGTCGTCGGCCACCCCCATCACCGTCACCAGATCCGCACCCGCACCGAACGCCAGATCCGCCTCCAGCTCACCGGCATCGGCGGTCTTCAGGTCCGCGAACACCAGCTTGTCCGGATGCGCCGCCTTCACCGCGGTCACCGCCCCGATACCCGCCGACTTCACCAACGGCGTCCCCAACTCCAGAATGTCCACGAACTCCGACACCCGATTCGCCAGCGTCAACGCCGACGGAAGATCCAGAACATCCAAAGCCACCTGCAACTGCACGACGAACTCCTCACCACGACAACAGGAAGAACAACACCCCCACCGTCGCCCCGCCGACACCCACCCACAACACCACCACACATCCGGAAAACCGATCACCCGATCCGCACCCCGAATACCCCCACAACCGGAACGGCCGCCCTACGATCGAATGGTGTCGAGACATTCGTCGAGAAGAACGCTGTTCGCCCCGTCCATCCTCTCCGCCGATTTCGCCCGTCTCGCCGAGGAGGCGGACGCGGTGCGCGGTGTCGACGGCCGGGGCGCCGACTGGCTGCACGTGGACGTCATGGACGCCCATTTCGTGCCGAACCTGACCCTGGGTCTACCGGTCGTCTCCTCGCTGCTCGCCGCGACCGACCTGCCGCTGGACTGCCACCTGATGATCGAGGACCCGGACCGCTGGGCGACGGGCTACGCCGAGGCGGGTGCCCACAACGTCACGGTGCACGCCGAGGCCGCCGCCGATCCCGTGGCCCTGGCACGGAACCTGCGCGCGGCAGGCGCCCGCGCGGGGCTCGCGATCCGGCCCAGCACCCCCCTGGACCCCTGGCTCGAGGTGCTCCGGCACTTCGACACTCTGCTGGTGATGTCGGTGGAGCCCGGGTTCGGCGGTCAGGCCTTCGACCCGGATGTCCTCGACACGGTCCGCCGGGCCCGCACACTGGTCGACACCGGACACCTGGACCTGGTCGTCGAGATCGACGGTGGCATCAACGCCGACACGATCGAGCAGGCGGCGGAGGCCGGCGTCGACTGCTTCGTGGCCGGATCCGCGGTCTACTCGGCCGCGGATCCGGCACGGGCGCTGGAGGGGCTGCGCCGCCAGGTCGACGCCGTCCGCGACCGGCGTCGGTGATCAGATGCCGAACCTGCGCCGGACGTCCGGAGCATGGCGCCGGGAGACCGGCACGCCCTCGTGCGACCGGCCGTCGGTGATCAGGAACAGTTCACCGCGCGGACCCCGCTCGATCTCGGCCACACGGCGCAGGTTCACCAGGTAGCGCCGGTGGACCCGTCGGATCCCGAACGGGGCGAGAGCCTGTTCGACGTTGTCCAGCCCGCGGGTGGCGGACTGGATCCGGCCCCGCTCGGTGACCAGCCAGACGGTGTTGCGGTCGGCCTCGGCGTAGCGGATCTCCGACGGGGTCAGCAGGACCAGCCGGTCGTCACGCACGCCGATCACCCGCCGCGGGAGCACCTCGGAGGCCTGGCCACCGGCGTCACCGGGGGAGTAGGCCTCCCCGTCCGCGACCCCGACGGCGCACAGCAGTCCCACCACGCCCTGGCCGTCGACGACCGGCCACAAGGTGAGCGGGACCTCCGCCTCGCCGGGACACACCGCCAGGCGGGCGTGTCCGCACCAGTCCGGGCCGCACCCGGACCGTTCGATCGCCCAGCGGACCACCTCGGGCAGACCGGGGACGTCGGGCACCCGGCGCGCCGCGGTCGCGCTCGTCCCGACGACGGGTGCCGCGCCGGTGAGCCCCAGTGCCACGGCCGCCTCGTCGTCGGCGGCGATCACGCTGCCGCCCCGGTCCATCGCGACGAGTGCGCCCCGCGTCCGGGCCGCCCGCGTCTCGAACGCGGTGACGACGACATCTGCCTCGTACGCGGCCCGCCGGCGGATCACCTGCTCGACACAGGCGACGGCCTCCGTCAGCCACGGCAGAACGAGAGGCGGGAGGGACGCGTTCCACCGCGAGATGTTGATGGAGGCGACGGGTGCGCCGGTCACCACGTCCCGCACCGAGATGCCCGCGCACGCCCAGTCGTGGAACCCCTGGCACCAGTGCTCCGGACCGGTCACGGTCACCGGACCGTCCACCTCGAGCGAGGTGCCCATCCCGTTGGTCCCGGTACACGCCTCGGACCACGACGACCACGGAGCGAGGTTGTGCAGTTCGGCGCGGCGCCGCGCCGACGAGTCGCCCCAGGCGCCCAGCACCCGCCCCCGGCTGTCCGCGACGGTGACGACGCCCCCGTCGCGTTCGATCTCGCGGCCCGCCATCGCGCCCAGCCCACCGAGGGCGGTGAACACCACGCCGTCGTCCACCCGGGGGCTCTCCGCGCCGCTGCCGGCTCCGGGGGCGACGTCCAGGGTGCTGTCGACCCCGTAGCGGTCCCGGCACCGGTACCACGACGCGAGGATCTCGGGACGCACCCCGGTCCTGACCTCGTTGCCCGCGGCGAAGTCCTCCCAGGCCCGTGCGACCTCGCGGGCCGACGACGCCGCGACGAGCGGACCCCGCGGGGCGACGTTCCGGCTCCCGCTCCGCTCCGGAGCCAGGACCAGCGGTGGGACTCTCCCCGTCATCGCGACCTCCTTGTCGCCGGGCGCCGGGGTCAGTTCGCCCCGGCCACCCACATCCGTTCTGCATTTCCTCCCGCCGGCACGTACGGTGCCGGCGCCATGTGCCGGATCCGCGGGAACGTCCGCGCCGGCACACTCAGCCGACGACGTCCGGCATGCGGGGGAAGCGTGTGCCGTTTCGACGGCGCAGTGATCGGACGCTTCTCCCGGAGAGCGCGCCGCGCCCGCCTGTCACGCATTCCCCGCCGTTCGTGATCTCCCGGCGCAGTCCGCTTGCCCTCGATTCGACCGTGCGTTTAGCGTGCGAGTCAGGTTGCATCACCGCGCTCGAGCGAGACAGACCAAAGGCGGTCGCCATGCCACAGGTAGTGCGTCCCGGCACCGGCCCGGAGGACGCCGACGTGCGGCGGGCCTGGGAGCGGTTCGCCGCCGGTGACGACGCGCTCAGCGGGATCCGGCCCGAGATCGCGGTGTCGTGGCACCGGTGCCGGGACCAGTACGGGGTCGACCCGCTCATCTCCGAGGCCCCGGCCGCCGTGACCGAGGTCGTCCACACCCTGGAACACGACGTCGTCATCGCCGAGCTCGGGTTCCGGGCCGGCCCCATCGCCCACGAGCTGAGTGGAGAGGGCGGGATCGTCACCATCGCCGACGCCAACGGCCGCGTGCTCGCGCAGTGGGGCGACGAGGCGACCCGTGCACTCGCCGCCGAGGCCAACCTCGCGCAGTGGTACTGCTGGTCGGAGAGCTCGGTCGGCACCAACGGCATGGGGACCGCGCTCGCGTCGCACACCCCCGTCACGGTCCGCGGCGCCGAGCACTGGTGCGGGGCGTTCCAGGACTGGAACTGCACCGGGGTCTCGGTCCGCGACGCGGTGAGCCGACAGCCGGTGGCGGTCCTGAACATCTCCTGCTGGCGGCGCGAGCTCCCCCGGTCGGCGCAGGGATGGCTCGGCACCGCGGCGTCCGCGACGCAGCGCATCCTGCGCCAGCGAGCGCGGGGCGACGGCACCGAGCTGATCGCCGCGGTCAACCACGCGCGGTCGTTGACGACAGCTCCGCTCGCCGGCGTCGACCCGGCCGGGCGGGTGGTCGTCGCCGACGACACCGCCGGGGTGCTGCTCGGCATCCCCGGCTCCACACCGGCGCCGGACCCGGCGGTCCGGTGGAGGCCCGAGCTGCCCGAGTTCATCCGGGCCGCCCGGTACGCCGCGGGGCAGGCGGGCAGGGACGCCGGCTGGACCGGCTCGACGCAGATCCTCACCCGGCTCTCCCGCGAGCCGATGACGATCAGCTTCCGTCCCGTGTTCCTCGCCGGGCACCTGGTCGGCAACGTCGTCTCCTTCGGTGTCTCGGAGGGCGAGCCGCTTCCCGCGTCGACGGACGCCCCGGACGCACCGGCCGCCCCGCAGACCCCGCCGCGCCGGCTCGTCGCGGCCCGCGAGAACAGGATGGTCCTGCTGCGTCTGGCGGAGGTCGCGTTCGCGCAGTCCGACGGCAACGAGGTGTGGCTGACCACCGAGGAGGGGCAGATGCGGTCCGCGTCGCTGGGGCTCGACCGGCTCGAGTCCGAGCTGAACGGCGCCGGCTTCCTACGGGTGCACCGCCAGTTCGTGGTGAACCTCAGCCGGATCCGGGAGGTCGAACGCCGGGAGAAGGGCGAGCTGGTGCTCGTCATGGACGACCCGGCCGAGACGGTCGTGCCGGTGTCCCGCCGCAACATCCCGACGGTCCGCCGCGCGCTCGAACTCTGACCCGGGCCGCGGCCTTCAGCCGCGGTAACGGTGCACGTCGCAGACGCAGTACATCAGCCGGCACTCGAAGCATTCGGGCTTCCCGACGCAGGTGATGCAGGGGCCGCACTCCACCGGCTCGGTGTGGCGGGCCATGTCCTCGGGCCCGAAGCGCTCGCCGCACAGCATGCACGGCAGGTTCTGCCGCGGTCGTGTGGCCGGGGTCTGGGTCATCGTCATCACCGTCGGTTTCCGTGGTCGGGCCGGTACACCCGGCCGGTGGGGCCGCAGACGCGACCACGTCCCCACCGGCCGGGTGCTGGTCAGAGGACCGGTGTCACAGGGAGAACACGATCAGTGATGCCCCGTGTCCCTGTCCGGACAGACCCGGCACGATGCCCTCCAGCCAGCCGCCCCATCCGACCGGGACCGCGATGTACTGCTTGCCGTCCACGGTGAAGGTGCTCGGGCTGCTGTGATGGCCGCTGCCGCACTGGAAGCTCCAGAGCTTCTCGCCGGTCTCGGCGTGCAGCCCCAGGAACTCGCCCGCCGGCGTGCCGGCGAACACCAGGTTCCCCGCGGTGCTCAGGGTCGAGGCGGCCATCGGCATGTCCTTGAGCCGGTAGCGCCACTTCTCCTCGCCGTGCGAGTCGAACGCGCTGACCGAACCGGCCATGTTGTCGATGTCGACCTCGACGGCGGCACCCCAGTAGGGCATGCCCTCCTTGAACTCACGGCGCCGGCGGGTGGCGGTGGCACCGACATCGGCGACCGGGACGTAGAACAGGTCGTGGTCGGGGTTGTAGGACGCGTGGGTCCACTCCTTCGCGCCCGCCGGTCCCGGGAAGAAGTGGCAGGGCTCGCCCTCCTTGTCCGGGTACTTGCGCGGGGTGACCTTGCCGTCGCGCGTGATGACGCCCCAGTCGATCCGGTCCACGAACGGGGTGACGTGCTGCAGCTCGCCGTTCGTCCGGTCCAGGACGAACATGTACCCGTTCTTGTCGAAGTGGGCCAGGAGCTTCTTCCCGTCCCGCTCGAACAGGGTCATCTCCATCGTGGAGTCGTAGTCCCAGAGGTCGTGCGGCGTGAACTGGTAGTGCCACTTGATCTCGCCGGTGTCCACGTCCAGCGCGACGACGCTGTCGGTGTAGAGGTTGTCGCCGGGGCGCACCTCGCCGTCGAAGTCCGGGGCCGGGTTGCCGGTGCCCGCGTAGTACAGGTTCAGATCGGGGTCGTAGGTGCCGGTGACCCAGTGGTTCGCGCCGCCGCGCTGCCACGCCTCACCGTCGTCGGGCCAGGTCTCGGACCCCGGCTCGCCCGGCTTCGGCACCGTGTAGGTGCGCCAGCGCTGCTCGCCCGTCTCCAGGTCCCAGGCGTCGATGTGGCCACGGACGCCGTACTCACCGCCGGCGGAGCCGGTGATGAGGAAGTCCTTGATGACCAGCGGCGCGATCGAGGCGCTCTCGCCGGCGCGGACGTCGCCGATGGTCTTCTGCCAGACCCTGCGCCCGGTGGTGGCGTCGAGTGCGACCAGCTGCGCGTTCTGGGTCACCATGTAGACCTTGCCGTTGGCGACCGCGCAACCGCGGTTGACGTTGGCGCAGCACAGCGTCACGTCGATCGGGATGGCGTGCTTGTAGCGCCACAGCTGCTCGCCGGTCACGGCGTCGAGCGCCCAGATCTGGCCGTCCCAGCCCGTCACGAACATGACGCCGTCGACGACGATCGGGCACGCCTCGAAGGCGTAGGTGGAGGTCGAGGCGATCATGCCGGTGGCGCTCGCCTGGAAGATCCAGGCGACCTTCAGGTCCTTGACGTTCCCGGCGTTGATCTGGTCCAGCAGGCTGTGGCGCTTGCCGTCGTAGTCTCCGTAGTAGGTGATCCAGTTGTGCGACTCGCTGCGCGCCTGCAGGATCCGGTCGTAGTCCAGCCCGCGTGTCACGTCCGGTGCGCTGTGCGGGAGGTTCGAGAGCTTGCTGTGGTCGAACGCCTTGCCTGCGTCCACGTACTCGATGGTCATGGTGATTCGCCCTTCTTACGGTCGCGGCTGGGCAGGACGGTCGAGCTTCGCCTCCGGTGGGACCTCACCGGTCACCACGATCGCGGCGGTCAGACCGCGGCCCTCGTCGTTACCCGCCGGGGAGCCGTACCAGTAGCAGCCGGGACCGTCGAGCTCGATCGTCGCGCTCCCCTTGGAGTGGTTCACCAGGCCGATGAACTGCCGGTCCCCGTTGCTGGGCAGCAGGCACGCGTGGGTGTTCTTGTCGTCGTTGATGATGGTCAGCTCGAGCGTGCCGCTGTGCGGCATGATCAAGATCGCCGGATCCCACGTCATGGCGTCCTCGGGGATCCTGATCGTCGCCTCCATCACGCCGTCGGGACGCTCGGTCGCCCGGGCGACCGAGCCGGTCCCGAGCACCGCGCCGATGGTCGCGCGGTTCTGCCCGCTGAGTTCGGCCAGGAGTTCCTCCCGGCTGTCCTGGGCCGAGTCCTCGCGGTCCTGTATGGATGTCATCGCTTCGCCTCCTCGTCGTTGAGAAAAAAGCAATTCGGCGGCGCCGGTGTGTGCGGAACACGCGCGTCCCGCGCGCCGGCCGACTGCGATACAACAGCCGCTGCGGGAATGGGACGATCATCCGGCCACCATTCCGGTGGTGATTGCCATCACCCGCCGCGCAACACACGTTACATCGCACGAGGGTGTTGCGGTATGGCTCGCCGTTGACGGGGCAACAGACCCCGTTCGCCGGTCGCGGCCTACCGTTCGTACCCCCTCGGAGCCCGCGGAGCAGTCCCGGGGCCGCTGCCCCGGCGGTGTCGCCGCGGCCCGGTCCGGAGCCGTGGACACGGACGAACCGCACGTCACGGGGGTAACGAGGCCGTCGCGACCACTCCGGCCCGTCCTGGGCGCAGCCGATCTCCGGTCCTGCCGGTCGCGCCGGTCCCCGCCCGTGCGGAGACGACGTCCACACGGTGGGAGCGGCCGGTCCGCCGCCGCGGCCGGCACCGCGCGGGACGACCTCCGGCGGTGCCGGCGTCGTGTGCCGGGGCCGCGTCCCGTGCGTCCGGCGGCGCCGGCCGGACCTGATCTCCCACACGGAGATCGCCGGTCCCGCAGACGCGTTCGGACGCAATTTCCCGGACCGCCCACGATCGCTTGTCCGGGCGCAGGATCAGATCAAGTCGAAACGGTCGAGCTCCATGACCTTGACCCATGCCGCGACGAAATCACGGACGAAACGGTCAGCCGCGTCGTCCGCGGCGTACACCTCGCACAGCGCCCGCAGCTCCGAGCTGGACCCGAAGACCAGGTCGACCCGGCTCGCGGTCCACCGCAGCTCACCGGTGTCCACGTCCCGGCCCTCGAACACGGACCCGTCGCCGTCGGGGCTCGCCGACCACCGGGTGCGACCGTCGAGGAGGTTCACGACGAAGTCGTTGGTCAGCGTCCCCGGCGACGTCGTCAGCACGCCCGTACGGGAACCGCGGTGGGTGGCTCCGAGTACACGGAGCCCGGAGACGAGGACGGTCATCTCCGGTGGGGTCAGCGTCAGCAGCGCGGCCCGGTCCACCAGCAGGTGCTCGGGCGCGATGCCGGAGGTGTCCCCGACCCAGTTGCGGAACCCGTCGGCGCGCGGCTGCAGGGCCGCGAACGATCCGGTGTCGGTCCACTCCTGCGTCGCGTCGGTGCGCCCGGGCCGGAACGGCACCACGACCTCGTGCCCGGCGTCCGCGGCGGCGCGTTCCACCGCCGCGCACCCGCCGAGCACGACGAGGTCCGCCATCGTGATCCGCCTGCCGCCGGTGTGCGCCCCCTCGAACCGCTCCCGGACCCCCTCCAGGACGGTGAGGACCTCGTCGAGCTGTTCCGGGTCGTTGACCGCCCAGTGACGCTGGGGCGAGAGCCGGATCCGTGCTCCGTTGGCGCCTCCGCGCTTGTCGGTGTCGCGGTAGGTCGAGGCCGACGCCCACGCGGTGCCGACGAGCTGGGCGACGGTCAGGCCGGACCCGAGGACCATCCGCTTGAGAGCGGCGACGTCGTCGTCGTCGACCAGCTCGTGGTCGACCTCGGGGACCGGGTCCTGCCAGAGGAACGGCTGTTCGGGGACGAGGGGACCCAGGTATCTGCGGGCCGGGCCCATGTCGAGGTGGGTGAGCTTGAACCAGGCCCGGGCGAAGGCGTCGGCGAACTCGTCCGGGTCGTCGAGGTAGCGACGCGCGATCGACTCGAACCCGGGATCGGCCCGGAGCGCGAGGTCGGTGGTGAGCATGACCGGGTGCGAGCGGACCCCGGGGTCGAACGGGTCCGGCACGGTGTCCGCGCCGCCGCCGTCGCGGGGGACCCACTGCCACAGGCCGGCGGGGCTCAGCTCGACGTCCCACTCGTACTCGAAGAGCGTCTCGAGGTAGGTGTGGTCCCAGCGGGTCGGGGTGCGTGTCCACGCGCCGTGCAGCCCGGCGGTCACCGTGTCCGGGCCGAGGCCGGTGCCGTGACCACCGCTCCAGCCCATGCCCTGGGCGGTCAGCGGAGCCGCCTCGGGTTCCGGTCCCGCGGTGACCATCGGGTCCGCCGGGCCGTGCATCCGGCCGAACGTGTGACCCCCTGCGATCAGTGCGACGGTCTCGGCGTCGTCCAGGGCCATCCGGCGGAAGGTCTGACGGATGTCGCGCGCGGACAGCTTCGGGTCGGGGTTGGTGGCCGGACCCTGCGGGTCGACGTAGATCAGCCCCATCTCGCTCGCCCCCAGCGGCTCGTCGAGCTCGTGGAGACCGGTGTAGCGCCGCTCCGACAACCACTTGCGCTCGGGGCCCCAGTACGTGTCGTCCGGTTCCCACACCTCCGGGCGCCCGCCGGCGAACCCGAGCGTCGTGAGCCCCATCGACTCCAGTGCACGGTTGCCGGCGAAGATCATCAGGTCGGCCCAGGACAGGCACCGGCCGTACTTGCGCTTCACCGGCCAGAGCAGGCGCCGCGGCTTGTCGAGGTTGCGGTTGTCCGGCCAGCTGTTCAGCGGGGCGAAGCGCTGCATGCCGGCGGCGGCTCCGCCCCGGCCGTCACCGGCGCGGTAGGTGCCCGCCGCGTGCCAGGCCATGCGCAGCACCAGCGGTCCGTAGTGACCGGAGTCGGCGGGCCACCAGTCCTGCGAGGTGGTGAGCACCTCGTCGACGTCCCGGGCGAGCTCGTCGAGATCGACGGTCGCGAAGCGCGCGGGGTAGTCGTCGTCACGCGGGTGCGGTCTGCGCAGCGGCGCGAGATCGAGCCGGTGCGGCCACCAGTCCCGAGGGCGCAGGTGGGTGGCCTCGGTGCCGGACCCTGCGCCGGCCAGGATCTGGTCGTAGGTGCGGTAGACGTGGGTGTCGGGGTTCTCGGGCATCGTCGTCCTCCCCGGGCCGACCGTCCAACGTGCCCCGCCGCCCCCGGTCGGACAGGGGCGTCGACGCCCCGGCCGGTCCCCGTGGGCATCGCGCCGCCGATGTCGGACCCGCTCCTGGCGGCCCCGCCCGCCCGGGGCCGGTTCCCGGTCCGTGCGCGGGGCCCTTCGGAGCATCGCTGGCGCGACGGGGCATCGCAAGGGGGCCGGTACCAGCGGTCGCCGATCGGTGCCGAACGGGGACGGGGCGAACGCGAACGGATCAGCCGCCGGCCCGTACGGCGCCGGGCGTCAGGCCAGGCGCCCGCCCGTCCCGCCGTCGAAGACGTGGATGCGCTGCGGGTCCGGGGCGAGCCGCAACCGGTCGCCGCGCCCCGGGGGGACCCGCGCGTCGGTACGGGCGACGAGCGAGGTCCCGGAGCCGTCGGTGAGGGTGCCGTAGACGTAGGCGTCGGCCCCCAGCTCCTCGACGACGTCGACGGTCACCTCCAGCCCGTCCCCGGCCCCGGCCGGGCGCAGGTCCTCCGGCCGGATCCCGACCGTGACCGTGTCCGACGCCCCGCCGGGCACGGGGATCCGCACCCCACCGAGGGACACCGACCCGTCGGTGGGGGAGGGCACCGTCACCAGGTTCATCGCCGGTGACCCCACGAACCCGGCGACGAAGGCGTTCACCGGCCGCTCGTAGAGCTCGCGCGGCGTGGCGCACTGCTGCAGCACCCCGCCCGAGAGCACCGCGACGCGGTCGCCCATCGTCATCGCCTCCACCTGGTCGTGGGTGACGTAGACGGTGGTGACACCCAGGCGCCGCTGCAGCGACGCGATCTGGGTGCGGGTGGACACCCGCAGCTTCGCGTCCAGGTTGGACAGCGGCTCGTCCATGCAGAACACGGCGGGCTCGCGCACGATGGCCCGGCCCATCGCGACCCGCTGACGCTGCCCGCCCGACAGGGCACGCGGCTTGCGGTCCAGCAGCCCCTCCAGGTCGAGGATCGTCGCCGCCTCGGCGACGCGGCGGGCGATCTCGTCCTTCGGGCGGCCCGCGTTGGTCAGCGCGAAGCCCATGTTCGCGGCGACCGTCATGTGCGGGTAGAGCGCGTAGTTCTGGAACACCATCGCGATGTCGCGGTCCTTGGGCCGGACGTCGGTGACGTCGCGGTCGCCGATCCGGATGGCGCCGGCGTCGACGTCCTCCAGGCCCGCGAGCATCCGCAGCGACGTCGACTTCCCGCAGCCGGACGGCCCGACGAGCACGAGGAACTCGCCGTCGGCGATCTCCAGGTCCAGCCCGTCGACGGCGGGGGTGTCCGACCCGGGGTAGATCCGCGTCGCCGAGTCGTAGGTGACCGTTGCCATGTCAGCGTCCCGCCATCAGATGTTGGGCTTCACGTCGGTGTCGAAGATCCGGGTCAGCGTGCCCTTGAGGGTGGTGAGCTCGCCCTGCACGTCGGCCCGCTGGTTGAGGATGTTGGCACAGGTCCGCGCGATCTCCTGGTCGGCGCCCGGGAAGAACGCGCGCGCCCGGTCCTGGGTGCGGGTCCGGTCGAGCTGGTCGATGGCGATCTTGCGCAGCGGGGTCTCGGCGAGCAGCGGGCCGGTGTCGGCCGAGGTCCGGAGCGGCAGGTAGCCGGTGGCCTGGGAGAACAACACGGTGTTCTCCGGGCTGGTCAGGAACTTCGCGAACGCCGCCGCGGCGAGCTGGCGCTCCGGCGGGACCCCGGCGGGGATTCCGAGCCCCGCGCCGCCGGTCGGGCACACCGGCCCGGCGACCGGGCCCGCGGGCAGGAAGCCGGCGCCGACGTCGAACCGGGCCGCGTCGAGCACGGTGACCAGCGAGCCGGTGGAGCCGACCGTCGCCGACACCGCCCCGGCACCCAGGTCGGTGGTGCCGTCGGTGGCGGCGACGCCGGCCCAGCCCGAGGTCACCGCGTTCTGCAGGGCCGAGACCGCGCGGACCGCCTCGGGGGAGTCGCAGGTGACGTCCCACTCGTCCGACCACGCACCGCCCTCGCCCCAGAGGTTGTTCTGGAACGACCAGCCGGCGTAGTCGGCCAGGGCGGGGAGCTGGTACGCCTTCTGCGCACCGGTGCCCGCTGCCTGCAGCCTCGGCCCCCACTCGGCCATCTCGGCCCAGGTCGCGGGCGCGCGGTCGGGCAGACCGGCCTTCTGCCAGTGCGCCTTGTTGTAGTAGAAGATCGGCGTCGAGCGGGCCCAGGGCAGCGCCCAGAGCTTGCCGTCGTAGCGGTAGTCCTCGATCAGCTGCTGCCGGTAGTCGGCGGTGTCGATGCCGGTCGCGGCGATCAGCGGGTCCATCGGCACGATGGAGCGCTGCATGTAGTAGCGGAACCACCAGACGTCGGAGAGCACGACGAGGTCGGGCAGCTGGGAGCCGCCGCCGGCCTGGGCGGTCTGGAAGCGCTGCGCGATCTCCTCGTAGGTCGCGCCCGCGGTCACCAGGTTGACCTTCGTGCCCGGGTTGGCCCTCTGGTAGGCGTCGATGATCTGGCGCGACACCGTCTCCGAGCTGCCCGGGTTGTTCGTCCACCAGGTGATCTCCTTCGCCGGCTGCACACCGGAGTAGTCGACCTCCGGGACGGCGGCGGGCCCGCCGCCGCCGGTGGAGGGGCCACCGCAGGCGGCCAGCGCCGCGGCGGCGCCGGTGATGCCGGCGAACTTCAGGAATCCGCGACGGTCGAGATGCATGGCAGCTGGCGTCCTTTCGGGGTGAGGGCAGGAGGAGCGGGGAGCGGTCTCAGTCCTTGACCGCACCCTGGGTCAGCCCGGCGATGATGTGGCGCTGGAGCGCGATGAAGACGATCAGGACCGGCACGATGACGGCGACCGACCCGGCCATGAGCTGGCCGTAGGCCGCGGCCCGGTTGTCCACGTTGGCCAGCAGGGTGAGCCCGACCGGCAACGTCATCATCTCCGGCTTCGAGATGATCACCAGCGGCCAGAGGTAGTCGTTCCACTCGTAGACGATGGTGATCAGCGCGACGGTGGCGACGGTCGGCGCGGACACCGGCAGGACGACCCGGGTGAGCCGGCGCCAGTGCCCGGCGCCGTCGAGCTCCGCGGCCTCGAGCAGGCTCGGCGGCAGCGTGCGGAAATGCTGGCGCAGCAGGAACGTGCCGAACGCCGTCCCGAGACCGGGCAGGATGATGCCCCAGTAGGTGTCCGCGCCACCGAGCGCGGTGATCAGCGTGTAGTTCGGCAGCAGCGCCACCTGCGGCGGCACCATCAGCGTCACCAGCAGACCGGCGAAGATCCAGTTCTTGAACGGGAAGCGGACGAACACCAGCCCGTAGGCGGTGAACACGGCCAGCGCCACCTTGAGCGCGGCACCGACCGCGGTGACCAGTACCGAGTTGAGGAACACCCGGCCGAACGGCAGGCGCTCGGCGACGGTGGAGTAGTTCTCCGTCGTCGGCGCGGCGGGCAGCAGCGCCGGGGTCTGGGTGATGATCTCGGTCAGCGGCTTGAACGACGACAGCGTCATCCACAGCAGCGGGAACAGCACGACGAGCACGGCGACCAGCAGCGGGACGTAGGCGCTGGTCACGACCTCGAACAGGGCCCGCGGCGACAGCGCGCGGGACGACCGGGGCTCCGGAGCGGTGGTGGTCACGCGTAGTGCACCCGCCGTTCCATCCACCGCAGCTGGACCAGGGTGAAGACCACCAGCACCACGAACAGGACCGTCGACACCGCCGCCGAGTAGCCGGCCCGGTTGTTCGACCCGAACGCCTGCAGGTAGGCCTCGTAGATCAGCGTGGTCGTGCCCTGCCCGAGCGGGGTCATGATCCGGATCAGGTCGAAGGCCTGCAGTGAGTTCAGCGCGCTGGTCACGACCAGGAAGAACGTGACCGGTGAGAGCAGCGGCAGCGTCACCCGGAAGAACGTCCGCGTCGACGACGCCCCGTCCAGCGCCGCGACCTCCAGCAGGTCCTTCGGGATCGACTGCAGGCCCGCCAGGTAGATCACCGCGGCGTAGCCCATGTTCTTCCAGACGTAGACGATGCAGATCATCGCCAGCGACATCGACGGGTCGTTGAAGAAGTCCGGTGCGGTCCCGCCGAAGGCGCGGACGACCGCGCCGAGTACCCCGATCGACGGGTCGAACACGAACAGCCACACCAGCCCGACACCGACCCCGGACAGCACGTACGGGGAGAACACCGCGGCCCGCGCGACGCCGGTCCCCGGCACCCGCCGATTGAGCGCCAGCGCGATCAGCAGACCCAGCACCATCGACCCGCCGACGGTCACGACGGTGAACACCAGCGTCGTCCAGACGATCTCCGCCGACGACGGCGAGGTCAGGAACGTGACGTAGTTCCCGAGCCCCACGAACGTCGCCGACGGTGACCCGAGGGTCCAGTTCAGCAGCGAGTACCGGATGTTCTCGATGACCGGGCGGTAGGCGAAGGCGACGATCAGCGCGGCGTTGGGCAGCACCAGGGCGAGGAACACCCAGAAGTCGTGCCGGTCCCGGGCGGTGAAGCGTCGCCGTCGCCGCGGCGGGGGGTGCGAGGTCGTACCCGGCGCCGTCGGCGTCGAGGCGGACCGGGTGGGGGTGGACGTCACGTGACCTCACGTCTGTCGCAGGGGCGAACGCGGGATCGCACCGTCGCGACCTCGCAGACCCTCGCAGTCTCGTGTGGCCCGGCCGTGTCACGTGTCCGGCGAACAGGTGAACGGCGACACTCGGACGGGTGACGCGAGAGGCTCTCGCTACTCCGCCACGCGGCAGATGGCGAATGCCTCCGCCGGAACGGTGAACGAGGAGCCGTCACTCGTCGTCGGCTCGGACGCCAGCAGGATCCGGGTGATCTCCGACCCGAGCGACAGCGTCACCGGCTCCGGACCGAGGTTCACCACCACCCGCATCCGCCCGCGGGCGACGACGAGCGTGCGCGCCTGCTCGTGGACGTCGACCCCGATCCGGTCCAGCCACGGGTCCGACAGCTCCGGCCAGGCGCGGCGCAGCGCGATGAGCTCGCGGTGCATCCGCAGCAGCGTCGCGTGCGGCTCCTGCTCGGGCTCGGACCAGTCGAGCCGGGAGTCGGTGAAGGTGGACTCGGCGTTCGGGTCGGGCACCTCGGCGGTGTCGTCCCAGCCGTGGTCGGCGAACTCGGCGCGACGGCCGTCGCGGACGGCCTTCTGCAGGCCCGGGTCGCCGAAACGGGAGAAGAACTGCCACGGCGTCCGCGCGCCCCACTCCTCGCCCATGAACAGCATCGGGGTGAAACCGGAGGTGAACAGCAGCGCCGCGCCGCAGGCCAGCAGGCCGGGGGACAGCGTGTGGGTGAGCCGGTCGCCGGTGGCGCGGTTGCCGATCTGGTCGTGGTTCTGCAGGTAGGTGACCAGTCGCGAGCCGGGGATGCGGGCGGTGTCGATCGGGGCGCCGTGGCTGCGCCGCCGGAACGAGGACCAGGTGCCCTCGTGCAGGAACCCGCGGGTGAGCACGTGCGCGAGCCCGTCGAGGCCCGCCTCGGCGAAGTCGCCGTAGTAGCCCTGGGACTCGCCGGTGAGCACGGTGTGCAGGCAGTGGTGGACGTCGTCGGCCCACTGGGCGTCGAGGCCGTGGCCGCCGCCCTCCCGGGCGGTGATCATCCTCGGGTCGTTGAGGTCGGACTCGGCGATCAGTGACAGCGGGCGGCCGACGTGTGCCTCCAGCGCGGTCACCTCGACGGCGAGCTGCTCCAGCACGTGCTGGGCCCGGGTGTCGCGCAGCGCGTGGACGGCGTCGATGCGCAGCCCGTCGACGTGGAAGTCGCGCAGCCACATCAGCGCGTTGTCGATCATGTAGCGGCGGACCTCGTCGGAGCCCGCGGCGTCGAGGTTCAGCGACGGGCCCCAGATGTTGGAGCCGGCGAAGTACGGCCCGAACCGGTCGAGGTAGGCCCCGGACGGCCCGAGGTGGTTGTAGACGACGTCCAGGACCACGCCCAGGCCGCGCGCGTGGCAGGCGTCGACGAAGCGTTTGAAGGCGTCGGGGCCGCCGTAGTTCTCGGTGACGGCGTACCAGCCGACGCCGTCGTAGCCCCAGTTCACCGGGCCGTCGACGGCGTTGACCGGCAGCACCTCGACCAGGTCGATCCCGAGCGAGACCAGGTGGTCGAGCCGGCCGATCGCGGAGTCGAACGTGCCGCCGTCGGTGAAGGTGCCGATGTGGCACTCGTAGAGCACCGACCCGGCCAGCGCGCGGCCGGTCCAGGTGTCGTCGGTCCACCAGAACGCGTCGTGGTCGTAGACGCGGGAGCGCTGGTGCACCCCCTTCGGCTGCCAGCGGGAGCGGGGGTCGGGCAGCGGCGTGGCGTCTTCGTCGAGCAGGAACGCGTAGTCGGTCCCGTGCCCGTGGTCGGGCTGGTCCGTGTGCCACCATCCCCCCGGGGCGGGGTCGAGCGCGATCCGCTGCTCACCCACCAGCACACTGACGCGGTTCCTGTCGGGGGCCCACACGGCGAACTCCGTCACGGACGCCGATCCTTCCGCACCTTGCGGCGCGTGGCGCGTCCGGCGGGGGTGGGTCGGCTCACGCGTCGCTACGCTGCTGTGATGAGTGACCCCGACTCCGGTGACGACCTCGACTCCGACGCGCAGCTGCAGCCCGAGGACACCCTCGAGTACGGCGGCGTCACCGACGTGCTCGACGAGGGCTACTCACCGCCCGAGCGCCCGTGGAACGACCGCGACGACGAGACCCTCGACGAGCGCCTCGCCGACGAGGAGCCCGACACCTGGGCGGCCGAGCTCGACGCGACCGCCGACGCGGAGGGCCGCGACGACGCCCGGGCGGCCGGGGTGGTCGGTGACCCGGACTCCCGGGAGGACTTCTCCGACGTCGACGACGCCACCGGCGACCTGCTCGGGGACGCCCCGGGCACCGACGGCGAGCTGCTCGCCGACGACGAGGTGGGCGACCGCCGCGCCGGGCGCCTCACGATCGACGACGCGAGCGTCGACGGCAGCGACGGCGGCGAGAAGGAGCTGGTGGCGGGCGACGCCGGGATCGACGGGGCGGGCGCGTCGGCCGAGGAGGCCGCCGTGCACGTCGTCGACGAGCCCTGACCCCCGCCACGGGTGCCCCCAGGGGAACCTTCGTGGCGTAGAGCGCTACGAAGGTTCCCCTGGGGACCGCCCGGAGGGGGGGGCGGTGCCGGGTCAGGCCGGGCGCACCAGCAGCGCGACCGGGTAGCGCGAGAGCAGGTCCGACAGGGCGGGCGCGGGACCGTCCACCGGACGGTTCGCGATCATGTCGTGCCAGTCGTCGAAGCCGCCGGGCAGCGGCAGCCGGGTGTCGCCCCACCCGCCGCGGAGGGCCAGCCCCTCGGGCAGCCGGGTCGCGACGGCGACGAGCGCGCCCCCGCCGCGGGAGAACGCGACGGCGTGCTCCGCCGCGGTGCCCTGGGCGTCGACCCGGCCGTAGCCGCTGAACAGCTCCGGGCGGAACCGCCGCAGCCGCGCCGTCGCCGAGGTGACCAGCAGCTTCGCCGCACCGCCTCCGTCGACCGGTGGCTGCTCGCCGGCGTCGAGACGCTCCAGGATCGCGCGCCGCGCGTCCCAGTCGACCGGGCGCCGGTTGTCCGGGTCGACCAGCGAGTACTCGAACAGCTCGGTGCCCTGGTAGACGTCCGGCACGCCGGGCCCGGCCATCTGCAGCAGCTTCTGGGCCAGCGAGTTCGACCAGCCGGGCTCGGCGATCTCCGCGACGAACGCCTCGATCTCGGCGACGAGCTCGGTGTCGGCGAGGACCTGCTCCGGCCAGGCCGCGACCGCCTCGTCGACCTCGGAGACGGCGTCGATGTGCGAGGTCACCAGCTTGGCCTCCTTGGAGGCCTTGCCGAGGTAGCCCGCGAGCCGGTCGGCCGGGATCGGCCACGCCCCGACCAGCGACTGCCAGGCCAGCAGCTCCAGCGACCGGTCCGGCAGCGGGTGGCGCACCGACCACTCGCGGACCTTCGCCGCCCACGACGCGGGACGCTCGGCGAGTACGGCGAGCCGCGCCCGGACGTCCTCGGAGCGCTTCGTGTCGTGCGTGGACAGCGAGGTCATGGTGCGCGACCGCCCGGCCTCCCGGCGGGCGAGTCCGGCGTGGAACTCCCCGGGCGTCACCCCGAAGCGGGCCGGGTCGCCCCCGACCTCATTCAGCGCGACGAGCCGGTTGTACCGGTAGAAGGCGGTGTCCTCGACGCCCTTCGCGGTGACCATCCCGGAGGTCTGCTGCAGCCGGGTCGCGTAGTCCGACCCGGGCTCGCGGACCAGCCCGGAGTGCAGCGCACCCAGCACCGCGGCCAGGTCGGGGCGACGGGTGCGCGCCACCGCGACCGCGGTGTCGGCGGCCGCCCGGCCCTCGGTGATCTCCGGGGTGAGGTAGGAGCGGTAGACCGGGAACCCGCACAGCAGCTCGGCGACCGCGTCGTGCAGGTCCCCGGCGGCGACGTCGGCCAGGTCGAGCCCGGTGGTGCCGGAGTCGGCGCCGGGTCCCGCGCGGAAGGCGTCGGCGATCCGGCGCACCTCCGCGACCAGGATCTCCCGGACGACGAGGTGGCGGCCGTCGTCCTCGACGGCGTGCGCGGAGCGCTTCTCCCCGGTGTGCTCGGCGGCGAACTGGGTGAGCAGCCCCGCCCCGTCCGGGTCGACGAGCACCCCGCAGACCTCGCGCAGCGCCTCGTAGCCGGTGGTGCCGTCGACCGGCCAGGAGATCGGGAGCTCCTCGCCGACCCCGAGGATCTTCTCGACGAGCAGCCACCGGCCCGGGCCGAGCTCGGCGCGCAGCCGGCGCGCGTAGCCGCCCGGGTCGGACAGGCCGTCGGGGTGGTCCACCCGCAGCCCGACGACGGTGTCGTCGGAGCGCACGATGTCGAGCACCGTGCGGTGGGCGTCGGCGAACACCGCCGGGTCCTCGACCCGGACCGCGGCGAGGTCGCTGACGTCGAAGAACCGCCGGTAGGTCAGCTCCGCGGCGCCGCGCCGCCAGGACACGAGCCGGTAGTGCTGGCGGTCGTGCACCTCCTGCGCGGTCCCCTCGCCGGTCCCGGGCGCGACCGGGAAGCGGTGCTCGTAGTAGCGCAGCTCGCCGTCGGTCACCGAGAGCTCGGTGAGCGCCTTCTCCTCGTCGACGTCGAGCACCGGCAGCAGGATCGGCCCGGCGCCCCAGTCGACGTCGAAGTGGCCCGCCCACCGGGACGCCTCGCCGTGCGTGAGCACGTCCCACCACCACGGGTTCTCCGCGGGCTTCGCGACGCCGACGTGGTTGGGGACGATGTCGATCAGCATCGTCAGCCCGTGCTCGCGCAGCGTCGCGAGCAACGACCGCAGCCCCTGCTCACCACCGCGCTCACCCGACACCCGGGTCGGGTCGGTCACGTCGTAGCCGTGGGTGGATCCGGCCGTGGACTCCAGCAGCGGCGAGGCGTAGAGCGCCCCGATCCCCAGCCGGTCCAGGTAGCCGGTCAGCGCGGCGGCGTCGGCGAAGGTCTGGTCGGCCGACAGCTGCAGCCGGTAGGTCGATCCCGGAAGGCGGGTCACGCCTCAGCCCTTCGATCGCAGGACGAGCAGGGAACGGGCGGGCAGGGTCAGCACCGAGCCCGCGGACACCGGGTCGAGGTCGGTCCCGGTGACGCCGGCGGCGTTCGGCGGGTGCACCTCGCCCGAGTGGGTGTCGACGACGATCTCCCACGCCTGCCCGAACTCGACGGGCGGCAGCGTGGTGTCGATGTCCTCCCAGAAGGAGTTGAAGCACAGCAGGAACGAGTCGTCGACGATCCGCTGGCCGCGCTGGTCGACGTCGGCGATCTGGCTGCCGTTGAGGAACACGACCACCGAGCGGCCCAGGTCGTTGTCCCAGTCCTCCTCGGTCATCTCCCGCCCGGCCGGGGTGAACCAGCCGATGTCGGCGACGTCCTCGCTGGTGGACGACCGGCCGATCGGACGGCCCGCGAAGAACCGGCGCCGGCGGAACACCGGGTGCGCGTGCCGCAGCGCGGCGACGCCCGCGGTGAAGGTGGTCAGCTCGTCGTGCTTGCCCGCGAGCTCCCACTCCTGCCAGGCGATCTCGTTGTCCTGGCAGTAGACGTTGTTGTTGCCGCCCTGGGTCCGCCCGGCCTCGTCGCCGTGCAGCAGCATCGGGGTGCCCTGGGAGAGCAGCAGCGTCGCCAGGAAGTTGCGCTGCTGCCGGGCCCGCAGCTCGACCACGGTCTCGTCGTCGGTGGGACCCTCGACGCCGCAGTTCCAGGACCGGTTGTGGCTCTCGCCGTCGTTGCCGTCCTCGCCGTTGGCCTCGTTGTGCTTCTCGTTGTAGGACACGAGGTCGGCCAGGGTGAACCCGTCGTGCGCGGTCACGAAGTTGATCGAGGCGTAGGGACGGCGGCCGTCGCCCTGGTAGAGGTCCGAGCTGCCGGTGATCCGGGACGCGAACTCACCGAGCGTGCCGGCCTCGCCGCGCCAGAAGTCGCGCACCGTGTCGCGGTACTTGCCGTTCCACTCGGTCCACAGCGGCGGGAAGTTGCCGACCTGGTAGCCGCCGGGCCCGACGTCCCACGGCTCGGCGATCAGCTTGACCTGCGAGATCACCGGGTCCTGCTGGACGAGGTCGAAGAAGGTCGAGAGCCGGTCGACGTCGTAGAACTCGCGGGCCAGGGTCGAGGCGAGGTCGAAGCGGAAGCCGTCGACGTGCATCTCGGTCACCCAGTACCGCAGCGAGTCCATGATCAGCTGCAGGGTGTGCGGGTTGCGGACGTTGAGCGAGTTCCCGGTGCCGGTGTAGTCCATGTAGTAGCGCGCGTCGTCGTCGACCAGCCGGTAGTAGGCGTGGTTGTCGATGCCGCGCATGGACAGCGTCGGACCCATGTCCGAACCCTCGGCGGTGTGGTTGTAGACCACGTCGAGGATGACCTCGATGCCCGCGTCGTGCAGGTCGCGCACCATCGCCTTGAACTCCGCGACCTGCGACCCGGACCGGACCGAGCCCGCCGAGTAGGCGTGGTGCGGGGCCAGGAAGCCGATCGTGTTGTAGCCCCAGTAGTTCGACAGGCCCTTCTCGGTGAGGTGGTGGTCCTGCACGAACTCGTGCACCGGCATGAGCTCGACGGCGGTGATCCCGAGCCGCTTGTAGTGCTCGATCATCGCCGGGTGCGCGACACCGGAGTAGGTGCCCCGCAGGTCCTCCTCGACGTCCGGGTGCCGGATCGTCAGGCCCTTGACGTGCGCCTCGTAGACGACGGTCTCGTTGTAGGGGATCTTCGGCGGGCGGTCCGAGCCCCAGTCGAAGTAGGGGTTGACCACGACCGACTTCGGTACGTGCGGCGCCGAGTCGGTGTCGTTGCGCGAGTCCGGGTCGCCGAAGTTGTAGCCGAACACGGCCTCGTCCCAGTCGACCGGGCCGTCGAGGGCCTTGGCGTAGGGGTCGATGACCAGCTTGTTCGGGTTGCAGCGCAGACCCTGGGCGGGGTCGTAGGGGCCGTGCACCCGGTAGCCGTAGCGCTGGCCGGGCTCGACGCCGGGCAGGTAGCCGTGCCAGACGAAGCCGTCGACCTCGGTCAGTGCCACCCGGGTCTCGGCGAGCCCGCCGGGGGCTCCCGGGTCGGGTTCGAACAGGCACAGCTCCACGCCCTCGGCGACCTCGGAGAACAGGGCGAAGTTGGTGCCGGTGCCGTCGTAGCTGGCACCCAACGGATAGGCGTGCCCGGGCCAGGCCTGCATGGTCTGCGTCCTCTCGTCGCGCGCCCCGGCCGCAGACCGGGGGCACGCTCACACTGTGTCGGGCGGGCACCGTTGCCGCATGGTGGGCGGGGCCGTCAGCGGTCCACGCCACATCACCCCCGAGTCCCGCAGCAGCTGCGGACGGGGGCGGTCGATCGTCCCAGGAACGGTCAGGAGTCGGCGAGCCGGGCGGGGAAGCCGCCGGTGGCGACCGGGCTCCACCGGGCAGGGGTGATGCGGATCAGGGCCTTCCCCTGGTCGGACATGGCGCGGCGGTACTCGTCCCAGTCCGGGTGCTCGCCGGAGACGGCACGGAAGTAGTCGACCAGCGGCTCGAGCGCGTCCGGCAGCGTGAGGAGCTCGGCGTCGCCCTCGACCTGCACCCAGGCGCCGTCGAACTCCTCGCTCAGCACGACGACCGCGGCCCGGCCGGCCTTCGCGACGTTGGCCGACTTGGCGCGCTCGGGGTAGGTGGCGATCACGATGCGTCCGTCGTCGTCGACGCCGCCGGTGACCGGGGAGGCCTGCACACCGCCGTCGGAACGGGTGGTCATCAGCACCATGTGGTGCCGGGGACGGATGAACTCGAGCAGCTCGTCCCGGTCGACGCGGTCGTTGCGGGCGATGGTGCGGGGCATGCCCGAAATCCTAGGGCGGCCGGGGGCCCCGCGCCCGCCGTTCCTCACCCCGCGCCGCGGGCCACTAAGGTCCGGCTCCGTGGCCACCGTCTTCACGAAGATCATCAACGGCGAGATCCCGGGCCGGTTCGTCTGGGCCGACGAGCAGTGCGTCGGGTTCCTGTCGATCAACCCGCTCGGCCCGGGGCACACGCTCGTCGTACCGCGGGCGGAGATCGACCAGTGGGTCGACGCCGACGCCGGGCTCGTCGCCCACCTCACCGAGGTGTCGCGGACAGTCGGGCTCGCGGTGCGCGAGATCTGGTCGCCGCCCCGGGTCGGTCTGCTGGTCGCCGGGTTCGAGGTGCCCCATCTGCACGTCCACGTGTTCCCGGCCTGGGACATGCGGGCCTTCGACTTCGCGAACGCGGCCGCCACCGTCGACGGCGCCGAGCAGGACGGGCACGCCGAGGCCCTGCGCACGGCGCTGCGGGCCGCCGGGCACGACGCGCACGTCCCGGGCTGAGCGGGTGCACCTGCTGCTCGTCCGGCACGCGCTGCCCGAGGCCGTCGAGCACGACGACGGCACCCACGCCGACCCGGGCCTCGCGCCGCAGGGCCGTGACCAGGCGGCCCAGCTGGTCGACGCGCTGGCCGGCACCCCGGTCGACGCGCTGCACACCAGCACGATGCTCCGCGCGGTCCAGACCGCCGAGCCGCTCGCGCGCGAGCGCGGTCTCACCCCGCACACCCGCTCCGACCTGCGCGAGTACGACGCCGAACGCTCGCTCTACGTGCCGGTCGCCCGGATGGCGCAGGCCGACCCGGCGGCGTGGGAGCGGATGCGGGCCGGGTACCTGCCCGAGCACGTCGACGGCGCCGCGTTCCGGGCCCGGGTGTGTGCCGGGATCGAGGAGGTCGTCGCGGCGCACCCGGGGCGGGCGACGGTGGTCGTCGTCGCGCACGCGGGCGTGGTCAACGCCTATCTCGCCGAGGTGCTGGGTATCGGCCGGGACCTGCCCTTCCCGCTGGACTACGTCGGGATCTCGCGGGTGGTGTGCGCCCGCGACGGGATGCGCAAGGTCCGGACGGTGAACGAGACGGCCCACGTCGCGGACCTGCTCTGATCCCGGTGCGGACCGTTGTGTGACGGTCGCGTCGACCGCTTGCCGTCGACCGTTTGCCGTCGACGATGGCGCACGTGGCGGGCCTGTGACGCCGCTCATACGCCGTTCGCCGCCGTCGTTGCGCCGCCCGGCTTCACGCGCATCATCCGGGGCGACGGCCGGGCGGGGTGTACCTAGGCTCGACGGGAACTCCTGCCCGCCACCGACGCCGAGGCGGTAGGCCCCGTGCCGAGGTCGGGTGCCGGGTCCGCAGCGGGCCACCCACGCCGGACTCCGAAGGGACCCCACGCCGATGGTCGAGCGCGGCGGCTCCGGGACGGGAGGCGACGAGCCTCGCGACCCCGATCCCGCCGCCGGCGTCCGCGGCCCCTTCTCCGTCCCGGACTTCCGCGCGCTGTGGACCGCGGAGATCCTGTCGGTCGCCGGCGACCAGGTCGCGCGGGTCGCGCTGACCGTCCTGGTCCTGAGCGAGACCGGCTCGGTCGCGTGGTCGGCGGGGGTCTACGCGCTGACCTTCCTGCCCGCGCTGCTCGGCGGGCTGCTGCTCGGCCACCTCGCCGACCGGTGGCCGCGTCGCCGGCTGCTGATCGGGACCGACCTGGTCCGGGCCGGTCTCGTCGTCGCCATGGCCGTGCCCGGTCCCGGGCTGCCGGTCCTGGGGACGCTGCTGGTGCTGGTCGTCCTGCTGGGCGGCCCGCACACCGCGGCCCGCTCGGCCCTGTTGCCCGACCTGCTGTCCGGAGACCTGCTCGCCCGAGGCCTGGCGCTGCGCCAGGTCTCGGTGCAGGTGGCGCAGGTGGCGGGCTTCGCGGGGGGCGGTCTGCTCGTCGCGACGCTGACCCCGCGCGGCGCACTGCTGGTCGACGCCGCGACGTTCGTCGGCTCGGCGGTGCTCGTCGCCCTCGGTGTCCGGTCCCGGCACGCGGCGGTCGCGGCCGGACCGTCGGCGGCGACCGCCGCGGAGACCGCGGCGGCGTCGGAGCCCGGGTC
>NZ_WWFY01000347.1:0-2664 GCF_009864975.1 Pseudonocardia sp. SID8383 | reverse complement strand
AGGCGGTGCGCGAAGGGCTGCACCAGCGTCCCGGTGCCCAGGGTCAGCGCGGCGAGCAGCCCGGTGAACGCGACCGCGCCGGAGATCCCGGGCAGCAGCAGCGGCAGCACGGTCACCGCGACCGACGGGAACGCGTACACGCACACCGCGGTCGGCACGACCACCCGCACGAACACCCGCCGCGCGGCCGGGGTCAGGCCCGGCCGGGGCAGCAGGCCGCGGGACGGCGGCCCGGCCGGGCGGGTCCCCGTCCCGACGGTGGCGAGCACCGCGGCGACCGCCACCACCACCAGGGCCACGTGCACGAGGTAGGGCAGGGCGAGCGGCAGCGGCCCGGAGGTCGCGAGCAGCCCGGAGGTCAGCGGCCCGAGGCAGAAGCCGGCGGTCTGGGCGACCGACGCCGCCCGCGCGGCCCGCGGCGCGCCGTCCGGCCCGGCGAGGTCCTGCAGCCAGGCGCTGCCCACCGAGAACACCGCACCCGACGCCAGCCCCTGCAGGAACCGGGCCGCGAACAGCAGCCACAGCGCCGACGCCCCGCCGAGGAACAGCAGCGACGCCCCGGCGACCCCGGCGGCGACCGGCAGCAGCACCCGCACCCGCCCGAACCGGTCCGACGCCGGCCCGCCCAGCAGCAGCGACGGCGCCAGCCCGAGCGCGTACACCCCGAAGATCGCGGCGAGCGTGCTCGCCGACAGATCGAGCTCGTCCCGGTAGACCAGCAGCAGCGGGGTCGGGACGTTCGTGCCGAAGGCCGTCGCGAACAGCAGCCCGCAGGCCGCGAGCCACGTCCGGTCCCCCCGGCCTCCCTGCCGCACCGTCGCATCCTGCCAGCCGGGGGTTACCTACCGGTAGCCTCCGCAGCGAGGACCGGCGACGAGGACGGAGTGACGCGACATGGGTGAACCGACGGGGATCGCGGTCGAGGTGGCGGACGGGGTCGCGCGGCTGCGCCTGGACCGCCCGAAGGCGGCGAACGCGCTGCACGAGCCGATGTGGTTCGGGCTGCGCGACGCGGTGCGCGAGCTGGACGCCGACCCCGCCGTGCGGGTCGTGGTGATCAGCGGCAACGGGCGGCACTTCTGCTCGGGCATCGACGTGTCGATGCTGGGCGGTCTGCGCGAGACCGCGTCGGACGACTCGGTGGGGCACGGCGCCGACGCGCTGCGCCGCACCATCCTCGACCTGCAGGACTGCCTCACCGCGATCGAGCGCTGCCGGAAGCCGGTCGTCGCCGCGATCCAGGGCGTCTGCCTCGGGGCAGGCCTGGACCTGGCCGTCGCCTGCGACCTGCGCTACGCGACCGCCGACGCGTCGTTCGTGCTGAAGGAGGTCGACATGGGCCTGGCCGCCGACGTCGGCGTGCTGCAGCGGCTGCCGCGGATCGTCGGCGAGGGTGTGGCCCGCGAGATGGCCTACACCTGCCGGCCGGTGTCGGGCACCGAGGCGAAGGAGCTGCGCCTGATCAACGGCGTGTACGCCGACGCCGAGGCGCTGGAGGCGGGCGTCGCCGAGCTGGCCGCGTCGCTGGCCGCGAAGTCGCCGCTGGCCCTGCGCGGCACCAAGCACGCGATCACCTACGCCCGCGACCACTCGGTCGCGGACGGGCTCGACCAGATCGCCACCTGGAACGGCGGCCAGCTGGTCTCGGCCGACCTGACCGAGGCCGTCAGCGCGTTCATGGAGAAGCGCCAGGGCGTCTACCGGGACTGACCCGCCCTACCGTCGCCCGACGACCTCCCCGACGACCGCGTACATCCCTGCGGGTGGCTGCCCGTCCTCGGCCCGCCAGTCGCTGACGTCGACCAGGCCCGGTTCCAGCAGCTCCAGCCGGTGCCCGGGCCGGTCGACGAACAGCCGGCGCAGCAGGGCGCGGTCGCGGGAGCGCGCCGGCTGCGCGGTGTCCCGGGTGAACCGCTCGATGGTGCGCATCCGCTCGGCGGTGTGCGGGTCGTCGACGTCGGTGCTGCCGTGCGACACGACGAGCATGCTGCCGGGCCCGAACGCCGTCACGTAGCGGTCGAACAGGGCGCCGAGCAGGTCGTCGTCGCGGACGAAGTGCAGCACCGACACCGCGAGCACGGCGACCGGCTCGGCCGGGTCGAGCAGGCCCGCGACACCCGGCGCGGCGAGCACGGCCCCGGCGTCGGTGAGGTCGGCGGCGGTGATCGAGGCACCGTCCACACCGGTCAGGATCTGGCGGCTCATCGCGACCGACACCGGCTCGACGTCGACGTAGGCCACGCGCGCCGCGGGGTCGGCGCGGTGGGCGATCTCGTGTACCGGCTCGGCGGTCGGGATGCCGGACCCGAGGTCGAGGAACTGGCGCACCCCGCGGTCCAGGCAGGCCCGCACGGCCCGGCCGAGGAAGGCCCGGTTGGCGAGCGCGACCTCCCGGGTGTCGGGCAGGGCGGCGAGCACACGCTCGGCGAACTCCCGGTCGGTGGCGAAGTTGTGGGCGCCGCCGAGCATGTAGTCGTAGACGCGGGCCGGGTTGGGGAGCGTCAGGTCGATCTCGTCCACCGGGTCGGGCACGGGCTCCGGGACGGTCATGGGCGTCACCCTCTCGCCGGTGTCTCCCGGGTCGCAAGTCCCGACAGGACATCGTGCAGCTCCGCCGCGGTGCCGGCGGCGACGCCGGGGTGGCCCGCCAGCGCGAGCAGCCGC
>NZ_WWFY01000346.1:0-3135 GCF_009864975.1 Pseudonocardia sp. SID8383 | reverse complement strand
CCAGGACGGCCGCCGCGGCGAGGCCGGCCGCTCCACCCAGCAGGCGGCGGCGGGAGAACCCGCCGCGCGCCGGTGTCGGGCTGATCATGAACGTGTCTCCTCGCAGAGGGCCCCGGTCGCGCCGGGGCCGCGGTCTCGGGCACATCACGTCGAGGGGCGCCGCACCTCCCCCCGGCCGACGGCGGCGATGGACCGGCCCGCGTGCTCGGGCTCGCCGGGCACGTGGAGGGCGTCGAGGGCCGCGGCGACGTCGTCGGGGAACGGCTCGGCACCGTCCGGGCCGACGTGCAGGCACATCAACTCCTCGGTCGCCCGCAGGCGGCCGTCGACGTACAGCTCGTGCCACAGGCGCAGCCGCTTCGCGTCCCGGCCGAGGACCCGGGTCCGCACCTCCAGCGCCGCGTCCGGGCCGATCTCGCGCAGGTACCGGACGTGCGCCTCGACGGTGTACAGCGAGCGGCCGGTGGCCGCGCGGTACCCGGCGTCCATCCCGGTCCGGTCCATCAGCGCGGTCGTGGCGTCGCCGAACACGAGCACGTAGTACGGCTCGGACAGGTGGCCGTTGTAGTCGATCCACTCGGGACGGACGACGTCGTGGTGCACCGGCGGCGCGCTCACCGGGCGGTCCCCCGGGCCGCGGCGACCGCCCGGCGGACCGCGATCACGGCCCGGTCGCGCTCGGCGACAAGCTCTGCCATCGGCCGCCCACCGGCGGAGACCTCGGCGCCGGCGACCATGTCGTCGCGCAGCTGCGGAGTCAGCTCCGGGGCCTCCAGGCGCGTCCACGGCGCCTTCAGCGACGGTCCGAAGTGGTCCAGCATGTGCGCCATCCCGCCCTGGCCGCCGGCCAGGTGGAAGGTCAGGCAGGGACCGTGCACCGGCCAGCGCAGCCCCGGGCCGTCGGTGATCGAGCGGTCGATCTCCTCGGGGGTGGCCTCACCGGCGGCGACCATGTGCAGCGCCTCGCGCCAGATCGCCTCCTGCAGCCGGTTCGCGATGAAGCCGGGCAGCTCCCGCTCCATCTCGATCACCGACTTGCCGATGTGCCGGTAGAAGTCCGCGGCCCGCGACGCCGCCCAGGCCTCGGTCTTCTCGCCGCCGACGACCTCGACCAGCGGGATCAGGTACGGCGGGTTGAACGGGTGCCCGACGACGAGCCGGCCCGGCTCGGCCGCGGTGGTCGCCATGTCGGTCATCGGGAACCCCGAGGTCGACGACGCCACCACCACGTCCGGCCCGGCCGCCACGGCGGCGTCGGCCAGCTCGGACAGCAGGGCGCGCTTGAGCTCCAGGTCCTCCGGGGCGCTCTCCTGCACGAAGTCCGCTCCCGCGACGGCCTCGGCCGCGGTCGGGTGCACCGACAACGCGTCCCGGTCGGCGCCCTCGGCCAGGCCCAGTTCGGTGAGCGCGGGCCAGGCGGCGTCGACCACCCGGCGCAGCTTCTCCCCGGCGTCCGGGGCGGGGTCCCAGGCCCGGACCCTCAGCCCGCGGGCCAGGAAGTACGCCGCCCAGCCGGCGCCGATCACCCCGGCGCCGATGCAGGCGACGGTCCGGATCTCCGTGACGGGACGCGGCTCAGGCACCGGTGCGCTCCTTCAAGCCGAGGATCTCCCGGGCGCGGTCCGGCGTCGCCACCGAGGCACCGAGGTTCTGCACGATCTCCACCGCCCGCTCGGTCAGCTGCTCGTTGGTCGCCTTCACCCCGCGCGAGAGGTAGAGGTTGTCCTCCAGCCCGACGCGGGCGTGCCCGCCGGCCAGCACCGACTGCGCCACCCACGGCAGCTGGTCGCGCCCGATCGCGAACGAGGCGAAGTTGGCGCCCTCGGGGAGCAGGTTCACCTCCGCGGCCAGCACGCCCGGGTCGGCCGGGGCGCCGTAGGGGATGCCCATGCACAGCTGGAACAGCGCCGGGGCGTCGATCAGGCCCTCCTCGACCAGCACGGTGGCGAACCACAGCTGGCCGGTGTCGAAGATCTCCAGCTCCGGCTTCACACCGAGCTCCTGGACCCGCCTGGCGCCGGTGCGCAGCATGTCCGGGGTGGAGATGTAGAGCTGGTTGCCCTCGCCGAAGTTGAGCGAGCCGCAGTCCAGCGTGCAGATGTCGGGCAGCAGCTCCTCGACGTGCGGGAGCCGCTCCAGGGCGTTGACCAGGTCGGTGCCGTCGATCGGCTTCAGCGGGTCCTCGGCGTCGATCACCAGGTCACCGCCCATACCCGCGGTCAGGTTCAGCACGACGTCGACGCCCGAGTCCCGGATCAGGGTCACGGTCTCGCGGTAGAGCTCCACCGCCCGCGACGGGCTGCCGGTCTCCGGGTCCCGCACGTGGATGTGCACCACGGCGGCGCCGGCCCGGGCCGCGGCGATCGCGTCCGAGGCGATCTGGGCCGGGGTGACGGGCACGTGCGGGCTGCGGCCCACCGTGTCCCCGGCCCCGGTCACCGCGCAGGTGATGATGACGTCACGGTTCATCCGTTCTCCGTTCGCTCCGTGCGTGCCGGTGCCGCGAGCACGGCCCGATCGATGAAGGCGGCGAGGTCCGCGCGCATCTGCGCGGCGGAGGTGCCGGGGGTACGCGCCATGACCTGGATGCCCAGGCCGTCGACCAGCGCGGTGAGCTGCCGGGCGGCGTCACCGGCGTCGGGGACGAAGACCCCGGCGGCGGCGCCCTCGGTGAGGGTCATGGCGACGGTGCGGAACCAGCGGTCGTAGGCGTCCCAGTACAGATCGCGCCGAGCCGGGTCGATCGCCGACTCCGCCCACACCTGGATCCAGATCGACCACTCGCGCTCCAGCAGCGCGCCGTCGGGGAGCTGGAGGTCGATCAGCCGCAGCAGCCGGTCGTGCGGGTCGGCGATCGTGTCGAGCTCGGCGACCTGGCGGTCGAAGGCGAGGCGCACGTTGTGCCGCAGCGCGGAGTCGAGCAGCTCCGAGCGGGTGGGGAAGTGGTAATGGATCGCCGCCGGGCTGGTGCCCGCCGCCCGCGCGACGTCGGCGGTGCGGACCCGGTGGTATCCGTGGTCGGCGATCAGTTCCCAGGCCGCGTCGAGGATCCGGCCGCGGGTGCCGTGGGTCCCGCCGGGCTCGCGGCCCGGGTCGGGCTCGGCGGCCGCGGCGGCGGCCCCGGTGGGGACCGCG
>NZ_WWFY01000345.1:0-4144 GCF_009864975.1 Pseudonocardia sp. SID8383 | reverse complement strand
GCGCGGCAGCTCGGTCTCGGGGAGGTCGGCGGCCCGGCGGAGCGCGTCGAACCAGTAGCGGGCCAGCCTGCGCTGGGAGCGTCCGCGGAACACCGGCAGCTCGGCCAGTGCCTGTGGGGAGTCGGGGTTGCGCACCGCGGCGTCGACGATCGCCGCGTCGGGCAGGACCCGGCCGGGGGCGATGTCGCGCTCGGCGGCGAGGGAGTCACGGGCCTGCCACAGCTCCCGGACCGCGGCGAGCGGGCGGGGGCGGCGGACCTTGTGGATGCCCGAGGTGCGCCGCCAGGGCTCCGCACGCGGCGGGGACGGCGGGGCGGTGCGGACCGCCTCGAACTCCTGGCGGGCCCAGTCGAGCTTGCCCTGCTCGTCGAGCATCCGGGTCAGGACCGTGCGCAGGTCGACGAGCACCTCGACGTCGAGCGCGGCGTAGACCAGCCAGTCCTCGGGGAGTGGGCGGCGCGACCAGTCGGCGGCGCCGTGCCCCTTCTCGAGGCCGAGGCCGAGCAGGTTCTCCACCATCGGGCCGAGCCCGACCCGGGGCAGTCCGGCCAGCCGGCCGGCGAGCTCGGTGTCGAACAACGACGCCGGGCGCAGGTCCAGCTCGGCCAGGCACGGGAGGTCCTGCGAGGCCGCGTGGAGCACCCACTCCGGCCCGTCGAGGGCCTCGGCGAGCGGGCCCAGCTCGCCGCGCAGCGGGATCGGGTCCACCAGGGCGGACCCGGCCCCGGCACGCCGCAGCTGCACGAGGTAGGCGCGCTGGGAGTACCGGAAGCCGGAGGCGCGCTCCGCGTCGACGGCGACCGGGCCGCTGCCCCCGGCGATCGCCGCCGCCACGCGGGCGAGGTCGTCGGGGGTCGCGGTGACCTGGGGGAGGCCGTCGGCGGGACGGAGCAGCGGTACCGGATCGGGTGAACCGTCCGGAGTCGCCGAGGCCGGCGGCCGGGTCGTGTCCGTACCGCCGGCGGCGCCGGTCCCGGGAGTCAGCGAATGACCCCCGCGCGCATGGCGAGCGCGACCATCTGGGCGCGGTCGCCGGTGCCGAGCTTGCGGCCGATCCGGGAGAGGTGGCTCTTCACCGTGAGGGCGGAGAGGTTCAGGGCCTCACCGATCTCCTTGTTGGACTGGCCGTCCGCGACGAGCTGCAGCACCTCGACCTCGCGGGCCGAGAGCTCCCGCGGGGTGTTGTCGGTGCCCGGCACGCGGGACCCGGTGGCGAGCAGCGGGGCGACCGTCGGGTCGGCGTAGACGCCGCCGTCGAGCACCCGCTTGACGCCGTCGGTCACGACCGAGGGCGACGCCGACTTGAGCAGGTAGGCCTGCGCGCCGGCCTGGAACGCCGAGCGGACCGCGTACGGGTCGTCGGAGGAGGCGAGCACGACCAGCCGGTTCCAGCCGAGCGAGCGGAGCTCGCTGACCAGGTCCAGCCCGCTGCCGTCCGGCAGGGTCAGGTCGAGGATCGCGAGGTCGCAGGGACCTGCGGCGTGGGCGCGTGCCCGCGCCTCGGTGACCGAGGCGGCCTCGTGCACGGTGCCCGCTCCCATGGAGCGCAGCCGTCCGGCGATCGCCTCCCGGAGCAACGGGTGGTCGTCCACGACGAGCACCGAGAACAGCTCCTCCCGCGGCTGCGGGACGATCCCCGGCGAGAGCACTGCTCCACCGATCGGAGCGCCACCTGGGGTGGTGCTGCCGGAGCTCTGCGCCGGCACTTGCTGGCCAAGTACAGCCACGTCGTCAACCTTCCTGGAGTCGGTCGTACGCCCCCGACCAACACCGGAACCCGAGGGACGGAGAGTGGCGCTCGGCCGCCCGGGCGGGTGCCATGGAAGAGATGGTATCCCTCCATGCGGCCTAACGTCTGGTGTGCATTCGTCTTTCCGGCCTGGAAAGTTACATGCATGTGGGCGCGGTCCCACCCCTCCGGGTGAAAGATTTCCGACGCATGCCGTTGACCTGCGACGTTCAGCCGGGTGATCGGCTCAACGGCACTGCGCCTACCGGCGGCAGACCCGCAGCGGTCGACACCAGGGACGCGAACGCGACGGCGTGTCGGGACAGATCACCGTCGCTCTCCGTGGGCGACCAGGAGGCGCGCAGCTCGACGTCGTCCTCCCGCGGCGGCCCCTCGCCGGGGCCGCCACCGACGCCGCTGAGCCCGCCGAAGCGGACCGACGAGGTCTGGGTGACGGTCCCGCCGAGCGCGGTGAACCCGGCGCCGGCGTGCTCGAGCGCGTCGGTCAGCCAGGACCAGCCGATCCGCGGCAGCATGTCGTCGCCGAGCTGGCCGGGCTCCAGCCGGGCCTGCACGAAGCAGACCAGCCGGAACGTGCCCTCCCAGCGTTCCTGGCCGTCGGGGTCGTGGAGCAGGATCAACCGGCCGGAGGTGTCCGGCTCGTCGAGGTCGTCGGTCCCGTCGCCGCGGTGCCCGATGTCGGCCTCGACGCTGGTCGCCCAGCTGTACGGCGCGAGCCGGGGCGGGGCCTCGAGCGGCCGCACCACGAGCTCGGGGCGCGGTCGGACCGACGCGAGCGAGCGGACCGCGCTGCGGAACGCTGCTGGTGGTGGTGAGTTCGGGTCCGGCACGGCGTCGGACTCTAGGGTGCGACACCCGTCGTCCCTGGCAGGCGCGCCGGGGCGCCCGAGCACCGGCCCGGTCCGCGTGGGATCATCAGGAGGTCATGACTGCAGGTATCGTCTCCGCGCCCCCCGCCCGCCGCGACCTCGCGGGAGCACCGTTCCTCGACGCAGTGCGCGGTGCGACGCCGTCGCGGCTGCCGGTCTGGTTCATGCGCCAGGCGGGTCGCTCGTTGCCGGAGTACCGGGCTCTGCGCCGGGACAACGCGATGCTCGAGGCGTGCCTCACCCCGGACCTGACCTGCGAGATCACCCTGCAGCCGGTCCGCCGCCACGACATGGACGCGGCCATCCTGTTCTCCGACATCGTGGTGCCGCTGTACCTGGCGGGTATCGGGGTGGACATCGTGCCGGGCACCGGGCCCGTCGTGGACTCGCCGGTCCGCACCGCCGCCGACGTCGCGGCGCTGCCCGAGCTGGCGCCCGAGCAGGTGGCGCGCGTCACCGAGGCGATCGGCCTGCTGCTGCCCGAGCTGGGCCGCGTCCCGCTGATCGGGTTCGCGGGCGCCCCGTTCACCCTCGCCTCCTACCTCATCGAGGGCGGCCCGAGCCGCAACCACGAGCGGACCAAGTCCCTCATGCGCTCGGCCCCCGACGTGTGGCACGCCCTGCTCGGCAAGCTCGCCGTGCTCACCGGCACGTTCCTGCAGCAGCAGGTCGCCGCCGGGGTGGACGCGGTCCAGCTGTTCGACTCCTGGGCGGGTGCGCTGTCCGAGCGCGACTACCGCGAGTTCGTGCTGCCGCACTCCGCGGCCGTGCTCGGCGCGCTCGCCGGGGCCGGCGTGCCGCGGATCCACTTCGGGGTCGGCACGGCCGAGCTCCTGGGTGCGATGACCGACGCCGGCGCCGACGTGATCGGCGTCGACTGGCGGACCCCGCTCGACGTCGCGGCCCGCCGGGCCGGTGGCGCGGTGCCCGTGCAGGGCAACCTGGACCCGGCGGTGCTGTTCGCCGGTCAGGAGGCCGTCGACGCCGAGGTCGTGCGGATCGCCGCCGAGGGGGCGCGCACCCGCGGGCACGTGTTCAACCTCGGCCACGGTGTCCTGCCCCCCACCGACCCGGACGCGATCACCCGGACCGTCGAGACGGTGCACGCCCAGCCCGTGGCCGGGCCGACGGGCGACCGTCCGTCGCGATGACCCGCGTCGCCGTCGTCGGCGGCGGTGTCTCCGGTCTGGCCTGCGCGCACCGGCTGCGCACGCTGCTCGGCCCGGCCGCCGAGATCGTCGTGCTCGAGCAGCGTGACCGGCTCGGCGGCGTGCTGTGCACGGTCGATCTCGCGGGGGCGCCCTTCGACGTCGGCGCCGAGGCCTTCCTCGCCCGCCGTCCCGAGGTCCCCGCGCTGCTCACCGAGATCGGGCTGGCCGACGCGCTCACCCACCCCACCGCGGCGACGGCGACGATCCGCGCGGGCGGGCGGACCGTCGGCCTGCCCCGCGGCACCCTGATGGGCGTGCCCGGCCGCGACGCCGACCTCGGGGGAGTGCTGTCCGACGCCGGACGGGCCGCGGTC
>NZ_WWFY01000344.1:0-4326 GCF_009864975.1 Pseudonocardia sp. SID8383 | reverse complement strand
CTGGCGTGCGAGACGCGCCCGCTGCTGCAGGGCGCGCGGCTGACCGTCTGGGAGCTCGCCGCGGCCGGGGCGCCGCACCGGCTGTGCGTCGACTCGGCCGGACCCGCGGCGATCGCGGCCGGGCTGGTCGACGCGGTGTTCGTCGGTGCCGACCGGATCGCGGCCAACGGCGACGTCGCGAACAAGATCGGGACCTACATGCTGGCCTGCGCCGCGGCCCGGTCCGGGATCCCGTTCGTGGTGGTCGCGCCGGAGGAGACGATCGACCCGCACACCCCGACCGGGGCCGACATCGTCGTCGAGCAGCGGGGGGCCGAGGAGGTCCGCGAGCACGGCGGCACCCTGCTCACCCTGCCCGGTACCCCGGTCTACAACCCGGCGTTCGACGTGACGCCGTTCGACCTGGTGACCGCGATCGTCACCGAGGAGCGGGCGTGGGGACCGGGCTCGTCGCCCGCACCTTCGACCGCTGGGCCGCGAACCGCCCCCGCACCGCACTGATCTCGGCGTCGGGCAGCAGCCGCGGCTCGCCGACGGCGCGGGCGCGCAGCCAGACGTCGCAGAGCCACTCCAGCTGGCGGGCGCCGTCGTAGGCGGCGCCGAGGGTGTCGCCGAGCACGAGCGTGCCGTGGTGGCCGAGGACGACGGCGGTGGACTCCCCCAGCCCCGCGAGCGCGTTCACGACCAGCTCACGGCTGCCGAACGGCGCGTACTCCGACACCCGCACGCCGTCGCCGAACATCGCGAGCTGGTAGTGCACGGCCGGGACGTGGTCGGACAGCGTCGACAGCGCGACCGCCGCCGGGGAGTGCGTGTGGACCACCGCGACGGTGCCGGGCCGGGCCTGCGCGGCGACGTGCAGCCCGAGCTCGCTGGTCGGCTCCCGGGTGCCGTCGACGACCGTGCCCTCCGCGTCGACGAGCACGACGTCCGCGGCGGTCATCGTCTCGTAGTCCACACCGGACGGGGTGACCGCGATCAGGTCCCCGGTGCGCAGCGACAGGTTCCCCGAGGTGCCGACGACGAGTCCGTCGCGGACCATCCGGCGGGACCAGGCGCAGAGCAGCTCGCGGGCGGGGGTGTGGTCGTGGGGGCTCACCCCGGGAGGGTCCCACGGCGCGGGCGCCCCTCGTTGATCGTCAGTTCTGGGTAGACGCGGCCGGAACTGTCGGGGGTCTCGCTCACCATGGCCGGGTGACACGAACGAGTGAGCCGGCGGCCGGTCCCGGCACGCATGATCCCCGACGTACGCTGTGGGAGCTCCACGCCCGCCACGCCACGCAGAGCTCCGTCCCCGCGGCCGACGTGGTGGAGCGCATCCTGTCGTTGACCGACCAGGTGCTGGACGACGCCGACAGGCGGGAGGCGGCGGGCCGGGAACGCCGGCGGGACACGGTACGGATCCGGGTGCTGCTGGGCTCGCTGATCGTCGCCTGCGCGCTCGTGTGCCCGGTCGCGTTCCTCGCCGGAGCGGATGTCCCGCTCCTCGTCGCGGCAGGCGCGGGGCTCGCGACCGGAGTCGCGCTGCTCGTCCTCGATGCCCGGTCGGCAGGTCGGGGACACCGTGGCCGGGCCGGGTGGTCCGGGGTCGTGCTGGCCGCGGGTCTCGCCGGGCCCGTCGCCGGGCTCGTGCCCGGGGGCCTGCTGCCGGTCGGGGTCGGGGTCGTCGCGCTGCTGGTCGCCGCCGGCGGGTTCGTGGCAGCGGGCACCCGGGCAGGTGCGTGAGATGGCGCGCCGGGACGACCAGCAGTGGCTGACCGCCGAGGTCGGGCGGCTCGAGCGGGAGCTGGGCGACGCGCCGTCGCAGGCCGACCTCGACCGCGTCGAGGCCCGTACCTCCGACCACGAGTACCGCCTCAACACCCTCGACGGCGACATCGCCACGCTGCGCGACGCCGTGGCGGAGGCCGACCACACCGCACGGTCACACATCGCGGACCTGGACCGGCGTCTCGACGAGGTCGAGGACTCCGCCGTCGACGGCACCCGGCGGATCGACGACCTGCTGCGGCGGACCCGCTGGCTCGAACACCACCTCCGCGCCGCCGACGGGGTACCCACGGCGGACCTGACCGCAGACCCCGACGTCGTCGGACTGGCCCACGCCGAACGCCGTGCCCGGGAGCGACGGGCCGCGCACCTGCCCGACGCGACGCGCCGTCGACACCACGCGGCCGTCGCCGCGCACGCCGGCTGGGTCCGCCGCCGGGACGAGGTACGCCGCGCCGCGCTCACCGCGAGTCGGGAGATCGCCGGCGACGGGGCGGACGGACCCCACCGTGCGGACCTCGCGCAGCGGTACCGGGAGGCACGGTCCGCCCTCGACGGGCTGGCGGAGCAGGCCGGGTCCGTCCGCCGGCACGCGGACACCGCGCGGGCGGCACTGGAGCGCGACGACGCCGTGCGCACCACCGACGCCGGGACGGTCGCGTCCGGAACAGCCGCCGGCCGGGTCCTGTCGATCCGGCTGCGGACCCGGCTGACGGAGATGGTCGGCTGCCACGAACTGCCTCCGGTGTGGTTCGCGACGGTCCTGGGGCTCGGCCCACCCGCCGACTCGGCACCGTGGTTCGACGCTGCTGTCGCGGTCCTGCGGTACCGGGCCGCCTACGACATCGACGACGCGGTGCAGGCACTGGGACCCGAGCCCACCGGCGATGCCGAGCAGTCGGCGCGCCGTCGACAGGCCTGGGACCTGACCGCTCCGTTCCGCGTGCGCTGACCCGACCGGGGGTCACACCTCCGGGTCGACCCGGGCCCGCCGGGGCGCGCCGGACGCCGCCGGAGCCGCAGGATCGTGCCACCGCGGACGCCGGGCTCGGCCGGGACGCCACGCGGAGGGCGGTAGGACCCCGACCGCGCCGGCTCCCGGCGCAGGAAGCGAGCACATCGTGAGGACCGCCCTGCGTGCCGCCACCACCGCGGCAGGCGCCGTCGCCGTCGCACTCGCCCTCGCCGCCGTCACCGCCGGGACGGCGTCGGCGCAGCCCGCCCCGCCCGCCGAGCCACCGCTGAGCCCTGCCGACCAGGCCGCCCAGTTCGCCTGTCTGCAGAAGTACCTGGACTTCGGGGCGCTGCCGGGGCAGTCGCTGGAGGACCCGGTGGCGTTCTCGCTGCTGGTCGCGAAGGTCGCCCAGGAGTGTGACGCGGTCCGTGCACCCACCGCACCCGCCGCACCCGCTGCGGGGGCCTGAGCGCGGTCACAGCAGGTCGCTGCGGCTGAGCACCCCGACCAGCACGTCCTCGTCGTCGACGACCGGGACGACCCGGAACCCGCGCCGGGACAGCAGGTCCTCGGCATCGGTGAGCGGGTCGGCCGGGTGCACGACCTCGACGTCGCGGGTCATCACCTCCGAGACGGTGCGGGCCCGCAGCCGCCGGCCGCCGTCGAGGGAGCCGTGCATGAGGTCGGCCTCGGAGACGATGCCCAGCAGGTGGTCCCGGTCGTCGACGACCGGGACCGCGGTGAACCGGTAGGACAACAGGACCTCGGCGGTCTCGTCGAGGGCCAGCTCCGGCGGGATCGCCACCAGCCCGCCGTCGGTCATCACGTCCGCGACCCGCAGCGACGACGTCGGCCGGCCGCCGATCCGGCCCGCCCCGCGCGGGGCCATCGCCTCCGGCAGCGGCGCCACCGGCACGACGCCGCCGATCCGGCGGGCGGTGCGGCGCAACCGCCCACCGGAGTGCCGGTGCCGCAGCAGGTCGCTGCGGGTGATCACTCCGACCAGGATGCCCTTGTCGACGACCGGCACCAGCCGCAGCTCGCCGTAGACCCGCATGCGGTGCGCGACGATGGAGATGTTCGTCGTCGGGAGCACCGAGACGACCTACTCGGTCATCGCGTCGCCGACGACGGCGTGCGGGTCGTCGCGGTGGCGCAGCACGTCGACCAGCGAGATCACCCCGACCAGGGAGAACCGCCGGTCGACCACGGGCAGGGCGGAGAACCGCGACTCGGCCATCCGCTCCTGCGCCCGCGCCAGCGGAGCGTCCGCCCAGATCGTGACGACGCGTTCGGTCATGACATCGCGGGCACGCACCACCATGGACGCACCGTAACCACGGCCACGGTGCGTCCGCCATCGCTCACCGTTCGAGGTGGCCGAACCGGTGCCGGGTGCGGCTGACCGCCTGCTCGCGCAGCACGGACGGCATCTCCCGGCGTCCGTCCAGCACCACCGGGGTGTCCACGACCGACGCGCCCACCTGGGCGGCGGCCGCCCGCAGACCGCCGGGCACGGTGCCCAGGGCCCGGATCCGCTCGCCCGCGACGGGGACGAGCCCGTCGCCGCCGTGCACCCCGCCCGGGACCCCGCCCGGCGG
>NZ_WWFY01000343.1:0-4991 GCF_009864975.1 Pseudonocardia sp. SID8383 | reverse complement strand
CCCCGACCCGGCGACGGGTGCCTCCGCGGCCGACGGCGCCCTGTCCGGCGTCCCCGCGGCCCCGCCGGGTCCGGCCGCGCCCGCCGCCTTCAGGTCGGCGATCTCCATGCTGAGGAAGCGCCACCACATGACGCCGAAGAAGACGGCGAACAGCGGCCACTGCAGGCCGTAGCCCACGTTGAGGGCCGAGCCCATCGCCGATCCCGCACGTCCCCACTGCCAGATGGCCAGCCAGGTGCAGGTGACCATCGCGCCGAGTGTGAGGACGTGCCAGACCATCCACCTCGGGGACAGCAGCAGCCGCATCACGCCGACCAGGGTACGCACCCCGGCATGGCGACGGACCGGCCCCGACGAGCGCTCGGTCACTCGCCCGTCCGGTGGGCTCACCCCTCCGGCGGTCTCGCCCACCCGGTCGGCTCCCGCGCGGTGATCCTCGGTTCGCGCGGTGATCCGCGGACCGCGCGTGTCCGGACGCGCGCGAGCCGCGGATCAGCGCGCGCGATGCCGATCGGCGCGGTATGGATCAGCTGCCCACGCCCCACCGGCGACCCCGTGGCTCGGCCCGCGGAGCCCTCCGACACCCGGTGCGATGATCGGCCCATGACGAGCGGACCGGTCCCGGCACGACCGCGTGGGGCCCTGCGGGACTGGCTGAGCCCGGCGCCCCCGTCCTTCCCGGGCGTCGCCACCGACCCCCGCGAGCGACGGCTTATCGGCCTGGAGATCGCCGTCGTCCTGACCGTGACGCTGGGCCTGTCCGCGGTGCGCAGCGCGCTGTCGTTGCTCGAGGCCCTGCTGAACCCCGCCCCGCTGGCCGACCAGCAGGTCACCCTGAACGCGCCCGCGTCCACCGACGCCTGGATCGACCTCGCGTTCCAGCTGGTCCGCGCGCTGCAGCTGGCCGGATGGGGCGCGCTGGCCGCCTACCTGCTGCTGCGGGCGGGCATCGCGCTGCGCCGGGTCGGGCTCGACGGGCGGCGGCCGTGGCGCGACGCGGCGCACTCCGCGGGCCTGGCCGCGCTGATCGGCCTCCCCGGGCTGGGGCTCTACCTGGTCGGACGGCTCGCCGGGATCACCCCGGACGTCGCGCCCAGCACGCTGACCGACCAGTGGTGGCGGATCCCGGTGCTGGTGCTGTCCGCGGCGGCGAACTCCTGGGCGGAGGAGGTCGTCATGATCGGCTACCTGCTCACCCGGCTGCGGCGGCTCGGCTGGTCGGAGAACCGGTCGGCGTTCGCGGCCGCCGTCCTCCGCGGGTGCTACCACCTCTACCAGGGGATCGGCGCGTTCGTCGGCAACCTCGTCATGGGTCTGGTGTTCGCGCGCTACTGGCAGCGGACGAACCGGCTGTGGCCGCTCGTGGGCGCCCATCTGCTGATCGACGTCGTGGCGTTCGTGGGGTACGCACTGCTCGGTGGCGTGCTTCCGTTCTGACCCGGGAAAGCGGCCCTCACCAGCGGAAAGGTGACCCTGTCCAACTGAGACGGATACCCTTTCTGGAGCCGTTCCAGGAAACGTCGCCAGTCGCTAACCTGGAGGACATGACCGACGAATCGAAGTTCCACGCCCTGCTCCGCGACCAGGTCCGGAGCGAGTTCACCGCCGCCCAGCAGTACCTCGCGATCGCCGTCTGGCTCGACGACGCCGACCTCCCGCAGCTGGCCGCGCACTTCTACGCGCAGGCCGTCGAGGAGCGCAACCACGCGATGATGATGGTCCAGTACCAGCTGGACAACGACCTCACGGCGACCATCCCCTCGGTCGGCGAGGTGCAGAACGACTTCGCCTCGGTCGAGGAGCTGGTGCAGCTCGCGCTGACCCAGGAGAAGCAGGTCACCGAGCAGATCACCACGCTGGCCCGCACCGCCCGCGACGAGGACGACTACCTCGGCGAGCAGTTCCTGCAGTGGTTCCTGAAGGAGCAGGTGGAGGAGGTCGCCTCGATGACGACGCTGCTCACCATCGTCCGCCGCGCCGGCGACGATCTGTTCCACGTCGAGGACTTCGTGGCCCGCGAGCTCGCGCGCGGTGACGCCGCCGACGCGACCGCCCCGGCCGCCGCGGGCGGCGCCCTGTAGGAACCACTCGTCGGTCCGACCCGGGTCCCGGCGCTCCTCGCGGGAGCGCCGGGGCCCGCGGCCGTCTAGCGCAGGGTGATCTGCTTGCCCGCGAGCACGTCGCGCGCCCGGTGCTCGGACTCGGTCAGCGGCGTGGCGTCCAGCCCGGCCACCGCCTCGTCGAGCCGCTTCGCGAACTCCGCGGCGGGACCCGCCCACTCCGAGGAGTGCATCTCCCGGTCGACGTCCCAGACCGGCACGAGCAGCCCGTGCGCCCGGAACGACCCGGCGTAGCGGGAACCCTCGCCCAGCTCCAGGCCGCCCTGGCCGGACAGCCGCGCCAGCGCCGCCATCAGCGTCGTCTCGTCCTCGGTCCGCACCCAGCGCACGTGCGCCTTGGACCCGGTGTCGACCCAGTACGCGCCACGCACGCCGTCGGCGGTGACCGCCTCGGTCGGCATGATCACCGAGTTGGCACGCTCCAGCATCGCCTGGGCCTCGGGGTCCGGGCTCTCCGACGGCAGCCACCACGCGAAGTCGGCGTGCACCGTCGGCTCCAGCGGTGTGCCGGGCTCCAGCACGTCCTGCAGCCGCTCGCCGGTGTGCCGCCCGGCGCCGACGACCGGCAGCGACGATCCCGGCTCGGCCGAGCGCGCCCAGGCGAGCGCCCCGGCCAGGTCGGCCGAGAGGTCCCCGGAGCGGGTCTGGACCTGCATGCCGAGCAGGACCTCGCCGTTGTCGCGCACGATCGCGGCGGACGCGCCCGGCAGCACCGAGGCCAGCGTGACCGGACCGCCGGAGCGGACCGGGAGGGCCGCCGTCGCCGACGGGAGGAACTCCCGCATGGCGACGAGGTCGGGCTCCGCCGCGAGACCCTCGAACGGCCGGATGACGATCACGTCGTCACCGGCGCCGTGGCAGGCCTTGTACCGCTTGCCGGAGCCGCAGGGGCACGGCCGGCGCGGGTTGTCCCCCGCGTCGGCGGTGCTGGCACGGTTGCGCGTCTTCTTACCCATCGCCGGGCAAGGTAGCGGGTCGTGCATGTCTTCGATCCGGCCGACCCCGGTTTCCTCGCCGACCCCTACCCCGCCTACGCCGCCCTGCGCGCCGCCGGGCCGGTCCACGACCACCCCGGTCTGGGCGTCCCGGTCGCGGTGACGCACGCGGCCTGCTCCGCCGTGCTGCGCGACCGCGGCCTGGGCCGCATCTGGTCCGACGCCGTGCCCGCGGCCGAGCTGGCCGCGTTCAACCTGCTGCACCGCAACTCGCTGCTGGAGCGTGAGGGCGAGCCGCACACCCGGCTGCGACGCCTGGTGGCCTCGGCGTTCGCCCGTGGCCACACCGAGCGGCTGGCCCCGCTGGTGCGGGCGCGGGCCGGGGCCCTGGTGGACGACCTGGTGGCCCGCATCCGCGACGGCGTCCCCGCCGACCTGGTGGAGCTCGTCGCCGCACCGCTGCCGGTCGCCGTGATCGCCGACCTGCTCGGCGTGCCGGAGGACCGCCGGGCGCCGCTGCGGGACTGGTCCGACGCGATCGTGCGGATGTACGAGCCCGACCCCGGCGACGACGGCCGTCGCGCGGCCGAGCGGGCGTCGGCCGACTTCACGGCGCTGCTGCGGGAACTGGTCGACGAGCGCCGGTCCGGCCGCGCCGCCCCCGCCGGGGACACCGGCACGGGACCGGACCTGATCACCGACCTGCTCGCCGTCCGGGACGCCGGGTCGCCGTCCGTCCGGCTCGACGAGGACGAGCTCGTCGGCACCGCGGTGCTGCTCCTGATGGCCGGGCACGAGGCGACGGTCAACGTCGTCGGGAACGGCGTGCACGCCCTGCTACGGCACCCGGACCAGTGGCAACGGCTGCTCGACGACCCCGGACTGGTCGGAACGGCCGTCGAGGAGCTGATCCGCTTCGACGCACCGCTGCAGCTGTTCGAGCGGACCGCCGTCGTCGACACCACGGTGGCCGGCCACCCGGTCCCGGCGGGCACCCGGATCGCGACGCTGCTCGGCGCGGCGGGGCGCGACCCGTCCGTCTTCGGCGACGACGCCGACCGCCTCGACGTCGGCCGCTCCCCCAACCCCCACCTGGGCTTCGGGGCCGGGGTGCACTACTGCCTGGGCGCCCCGCTGGCCCGGCTGGAGATCGCCGAGGTGCTGCGCGCACTGCTGGAACGCCTGCCCGACGCCGTCGTCGACGGCGCGCCGGCCCGGCGGTCACGGTTCGTCATGCGCGGCTGGGCGGAGCTGCGGCTGACCGCCCACACCGTCCGATGAACCGAATGCCGCAATGATCCGAGAGCCGAACGGTCCATTCCTGGGAGCCGTCGGCGAATTGTCGACGGCGCCGCGCAATCAGCGACGGAAAGGGGCGTCAAGAACGACCGGAACCGACGTCGACGACCATCGGACGACATGGTGGAATCGACGACGATGGAATCGTGGTCGGAACTGCTGCGGACCGTTCTCGCCGTGCCGGGGACGGGGTACACCTGCGTCGCCGACCCCACCACGGGCGAGCTCGTCGCGGACGCCGGCGGGCGTGCCGTACCCGGCCTCGCCGGGGTGCTCGGCTGGGGCGCCGCGCAGGTCGTCGCCGACGGACCGGTGTTCGAGGACGCGGTGATCACCACCCGGGAGGGCGACCACCATCTCCTGCGGGCGCTGCCCCGCGACGGCGCGGCCCCGCTGCTCGCCTACGCCCACCTCGACCGGTCCGGCAGCCCGGTCGCGCTCCTCCGGCGGGCACTGCGCCCACCCGCGACAGCCCCGGCACGGACGGATCCGCAGGTCGCAACGCCTGCTGTCGACCCGGCCGCAGCCCCGGCACGTCCGGTGATGCGGGCCCGACCGGCCGCGCCCGTGGTGTCGCCGCCCGGGCCCGCGGACACCGCACCGGCGACGATCGCGGTACCGAGGCCGTCGCCGGTAC
>NZ_WWFY01000342.1:0-5701 GCF_009864975.1 Pseudonocardia sp. SID8383 | reverse complement strand
ACCGGGTCGGTGGATCTCGCCGCCGCACGGGCCGGCGCCCCGGACCCCGCGGTCGGGGCCCGGCTCGACGAGCTCGCCGGGCTGGTCTCGCCGACCCCGCGGTTCACCGCCTGGCTCGGTGCCCCCGACGCCGCCCCCGCCGACCGCGGACGGCTGCTCCGGCTGCGCCTGGAGCCGCAGGCCCCGGCCGCCGGGATGCAGAACGCCGGCGCCGCGGTCCCGGGTGCGGTGACCGTCTCCTTCGGCGACCCCGGGCTACCGGTGGAGATCACCGCCCCCTGACGACGGCCCCCGCATTTCGCGCTCGCGCCTCGCGGCTCGCGGCTCTCAGGGCGCGGGTCGTGCCTCGCGGGTCACGCCTCGCACCGACCCGGCCGCGGTGCGTCGAGATGCAGCTCAGCGGGCCGCGGAGATCGACAACTCCCGCTGAGGTGCATCTCGGCGTCGCGAGCCGGGCGGGCGGGACGGCGGTGCCGGCTCAGCGCGGCGCAGTCGCGCCGCGGGTCAGGGCGGTGAGCGACACGGCGGAGAGCGTGGCCGCGGTCAGCATGGTCACGGCCATCGCCGTCGCGCTCGACCCGACCAGCGGCGAGACCAGGGCGCCGAGGCCGAACTGGGTGGCCCCCAGCAGGGCCGAGCCCGTCCCGGCGCGGTCGCGGACCTCGCCGGTCGCCAGCGCCGCGCTGTTGCCCATCACGAACCCGAGCGTGGCCAGGGTCGCGAACAGCAGCACGAGGACGGGCCAGCGGGCGGCGCCGAGCAGCACCACGACGAGCAGAGCCGCGCACAGCACGACCAGCCCCCCGACGGCGACGACGAGCTGGCGGCGCGGGGCGACCCGCGCGGCGAGCCGGCTGCTGACGATGTTGCCCAGCACCAGCCCGGCCGCGTTCGTCCCGAAGGCCAGGGCGTACTGCGTCGTGGAGAGGCCGAGTGTCTGCTGCAGCACGAACGGCGATCCGGAGATGTAGGCGAACATCATCGAGAACGACGTGGCGAACGCGAGCACGTAGCCGACGTAACGACGGCGGCGCAGAAGCGCGCCGACGTCGGCGAAGGTCCGGCGCACACCGCCGGAGGTACGGGCCGGGGCCGGGAGCGTCTCGTGCACCGCGAGCAGCGACGACACCAGCATGAGCAGCGCCAGCCCGGCGAGCACGACGAAGATGCCCCGCCAGCCGACGACCCCGCCGAGCGAGCTGCCGATCACCGGCGCGATCACCGGCGCGATCCCGTTGATCGCCATCATCAGCGAGAACAGCTGCGCGGTCCGCGCGCCGGCGGTGCGGTCGGAGATCATCGCGCGGCTCAGTACCAGGCCGGCCGCCCCGCCGAAGCCCTGTAGGAACCGGGCGACGACGAGCACCGCGACCGACGGCGCGACCGCGCTCGCCAGGCAGGCGACGAACAGCAGGACCGTGCCCGCGAGGACCAGGCGTCGCCGCCCCCAGCTGTCCGAGAGCGGGCCGATCACCAGCTGCCCGACCGCCAGCCCCACCAGGAACGCGGTCAGGGTCAGCTGCGCCGCCGACGCCGACGCCCCCAGTTCGGTCGCCACGGTCGGCAGCACGGGCAGGTACATGTCGGTGGCCAGCGGCGCCACCGCCGTCAGCAGCGCGAGAACGCCGATCCACACGCCGTCCGGCACGGTGCGGCCGCGCGCGGTCCTCGGTGCGGCCTGCTCGGTACCCACGGTCATGGCGGTCCTCTCTCCCACGGGCGATCAGTTATGAAAATATATATGAATGGTCGAGTAGTATCGCGTCTGTGACGGAGATCAAGGAGCGCGAGGACTGGGCGGCGCTGGTGGCCGCCGTCCACGACCTGTCGCGGGTGCTGCGGTCGTCGGGCGAACGCGCGGTCGGCCTGGACGCGATCACCGGATCCGAGCACGAGGTGCTCCGGTGGGTCTCGGCGCGGCCCGGGCATCCGGTGTCGGCGGTGGCCCGCGGTCTCGGGCTGCAGCCCAGCAACGTCAGCGCCACCGTCCGGTCGCTGGTCGAGCGCGACCTCGTCGAGCGCCGTGCCGACCCGGCCGACGGCCGTCGTGCGCTGCTGTACCCCACGGCCCGGGCGGTCCGGCACCGCAAGCTCCTCGACGCCGCCTGGACGCGGCAGATCCGGCGCGCGCTCGGCGACCTGGACGGTGCCGACGCGGTCGCGCTGCGTGCGGCGGTCCCCGTCCTGGACCGGCTCGCCGGTGCGCTCGACCCGTCGCGGGACCCGGTCGCCGCCGGACCGGCCTGACGGGCGTGTCGTCACGGCCCGTGTACTCCGGGCGGCGGTACCGTCCCGCTCCGTGATCGAGCTGCGGGACGTCTCCAAGCGCTACCCGGCGTCCGGGCGCCCGGCGCTGGACCGGGTCTCCGCGACGGTCGGTGCGGGCGAGTTCGTGTTCCTGATCGGGCCGTCCGGGTCGGGCAAGTCGACGCTGCTGCGGCTGCTGCTGCGCGAGGACGTCCCCACCTCGGGATCCATCCTCATCGACGGCCTCGACGTCGCCGGGCTGCCCCGGCGGAAGGTGCCGAAGCTGCGCCAGCGGATCGGCTGCGTCTTCCAGGACTTCCGGCTGCTGCCCAAGCGCACCGTCGCCGGCAACGTCGCGTTCGCGCTGGAGGTCCTGGGCCGCACGCCCTCGGAGATCCGGATCGCGGTGCCCGAGCTGCTGGAGATGGTGGGGCTGCAGGGCAAGGCGGAGCGGCTGCCGCACGAGCTGTCCGGCGGCGAGCAGCAGCGCGTCGCGATCGCCAGGGCGTCGGTGAACCGCCCACCGCTGCTGCTGGCCGACGAGCCGACCGGCAACCTCGACCCCGAGACCGGACGGGAGATCATGCAGGTCCTGGAGCGCATCAACCGCGCGGGCACCACGGTGCTGATGGCCACCCACGACTCGTCCATCGTGGATGCGATGCGCCGCCGGGTGATCGAGCTGGCCGACGGTGGCGTGCTGCGCGACGAGGCCCGCGCGGTGTACGGGGCGGGCCGGTAGATGCGCCCCGCCCTGCTCACCCGCGAGGTCTCCTCCGGCCTGCGCCGCAACGTCACGATGACCGTCGCGATGGTGCTGACCACCGCGGTCACCCTCATGTCGGTCGGTGCGGGCCTGCTCGTGCTGCGCACCATCGACGACATCTCCGCGCTCTACACGAACCGGCTCGAGATCCAGGTGGCGCTCACCCCGGACGTCTCGGAGACCGACCCGGACTGCAGCGGGCCGACGTGCGCGTCGGTGCGGAGCGCGCTGGAGGCCGCCCCGGGCGTCGGCTCGGTCTCGTTCGAGTCCCAGCAACAGGCCTGGACCCGCTTCCGCGAGCTGTTCGCCGGGCAGTCGGTCGCCGACGTCGCCCGGCCGCAGTCGCTGCCCGCCACGCTGCGGGTCACCCTGACCGACCAGCAGGCGGGTGCCGCGGCCGCCCGGGCCGCCGTCGAGGGCCGGCCGGGGGTGCGCGGGGTGATCGACCAGCGCGACGTCGTCGGGACCCTGTTCGACTTCCTCAACGGCGTGCGCAACGTGGCGTTCGCGCTCGCCGTCGTGCAGGCGCTCGCGGCGGTCCTGCTGATCTCCAACACGGTGCAGGTCTCGGCGTTCATGAGGCGCACCGAGGTCGGCGTGATGCGCCTGGTCGGGGCGACGCGCTGGACCACCCAGCTGCCGTTCCTGGTCGAGGCCGCCATCGCCGGGGCCGTCGGCGGGGCGCTCGCCGGGATCGGCCTGGTCGCCGCCAAGTACGCGGTCGTCGACGACCTGTTCGCCGCGATGGGTCAGGCCGGCGTGATCCCGCCGGTCCGGATCACCGACGTGCTGGTGGTCTCGGCGCTGCTCGTGCCCACCGGGGCCCTCGTCGCCGGGATCACCGGCTACGTGACCCTGCGCGCCTACGTGAAGGTCTGAGCGCTCACCCCGCGCCGTCGTCGTCACGTCCGCTTCTGTGATCATCGGTCTGATACGCGAGCATTGCTCTTGCGCTGAATCTGCACGAGGTGGCGCCGACGTGCACGGGCACTGCTCCGGGGCCGCCGTGGTCGGATACCGGTGGCGGTACGCGGGTAGGCTGGTCGTGTGAAGGAACAGGGCCGGAAGGTGATCGCGCAGAACCGTCGGGCCCGGCACGACTACGCGATCCTGGAGGAGTTCGAGGCCGGGGTCGCGCTCAAGGGGACCGAGGTGAAGAGCCTGCGTCTGGGGCGGGCGTCGCTGGTCGACGCCTTCGCCACCATCGACGACGGCGAGATCTTCCTGCGCAACCTGCACATCCCGGAGTACGTGCGCGGCAGCTGGACCAACCACGAGCCGCGCCGCACCCGCAAGCTGCTGCTGCACCGCGGGGAGATCGACCGACTGATGGGCAAGACCCGCGAGGGCGGGCTCACCCTGGTGCCGCTGTCGCTGTACTTCAACGACGGCAAGGTCAAGTGCGAGCTCGCGCTCGCCAAGGGCAAGAAGGACTACGACAAGCGCCGCGACCTGGCCAAGAAGGACGCGCAGAAGGAGATCGCGCGCGCCGTCGGCCGCGCGGCCAAGGGGCGGGCCCGGGACCTGCGCGGCTGAGCCACGGCCCGCCTAGGGTGGGGCCGTGGATCTCCCCCTGCCACCGGTCGACGACGCCGACGTGCCCCGCTGGACCGCCGAGCTGGACCTGCCCGGCCTGGTCGACGTGCACGTGCACTTCCTGCCCCAGCGGATGCTCGACAAGGTCTGGGCCTACTTCGACGACGCCGAGACCCACTACGGCACCCCGTGGCCGGTGCAGTACCGGCTACCCGAGGAGGAGCGCTACGCGATCCTCGAACGCCTCGGAGTGCTCGCGTTCGCGCCCCTGACCTACCCGCACAAGCCGGGCATGGGGGAGTGGCTCACCGGCTGGGCCGGCGGGTTCGCCGACGCCCACCCGCGCGCGGTGCGCACCGCGACGCTCTACCCGGAACCGTCCGTGGTGGACTACCTCGGCCGTGCCGTCTCCGACGGGGCGCGGATGGTCAAGGTGCACGTCCAGGTCGGCGGGTTCGACCCGCGCGACCCCCTGCTGCGCGACGCCTGGGGCCTGCTGGCCGACGCGGGCGTGCCCGCCGTCGTCCACTGCGGCGACGGCCCGATCCCCGGCGAGCACACGGGGCTCGGGATCTTCGCCGAGGTGCTGGCGGCGCACCCTGATCTGCGGATCGTGCTGGCGCACGCGGGCATGCCGGACTTCCGGGGCGCGCTGGAGCTGCTGGACCGGTTCCCGAACCTGGTGCTCGACACGACGATGGTCGGCACCGCGTTCTCCCAGCGGATCGCGCCGCTGCCGCCGGACTGGCCGGCACGCCTGGCCGAGCACCCGGGGCGGATCGTGCTCGGCACCGACTTCCCCAACATCCCCTACGCCTACGCCGAGCAGCTCGCCGCGATCGCCGGCTGGGCCGCCGCCGAGCCCCGCCTCGGCGCGGCGTTCCTGCGCTCGGTCCTGTACGACGCCCCGGCCGCGCTGCTGGGCGTCGACCCCGTCCGACACGCCGCCCCCGGCCCCGCGGCCGAGACCCCGAGGAGCTCCTAGACATGGTCAGCCCGCAGAACGACGGGAACGGCGCGGCCGCCCCGGTCGACATCGCCCTCTACGGCGCGACCGGCTTCGTCGGCGGCCTCATCGCCCGTCACTTCGCCGAGCACGCCCCGCCCGGGGTGCGCATCGCGCTGGCCGGCCGCTCCGAGGCGAAGCTCGCC